>CAJQPD010000308.1 GCA_905480085.1 uncultured Acidimicrobiia bacterium | reverse complement strand
CTGATCTTTGGCCGAACACCTTGGACATCGCCCGGGCAACGTTGTATTCACCGCCTCCCTCCGATACCTTGAACGATCGCGCAGTTCGGACGCGACCCGACCCCGGATCCAACCGCAACATGACCTCACCGAGAGCGACACAATCCCACTTCGTCTCCGAGGAAGGAAGCAGATTGATCGTCATGTGGCCAACCGCACTCTCGCCGCCGAAACCGCCGAAACGGCGGAGTCGAGCCGTCGTTCGACCTCGCTCCAATCTTCGTCGGAGATCGCCCGACCCGGAAACAGCGCCGAACCGATCGCGACGGCAACCGCACCGGCGCCGAACCACTGTTCAAGCACGTCCTGGCTTGGGACAACGCCACCAGATGGGATCGCCTCGACAGTCGGGAAGACCGATCGGATTGACCGTAGAAAACCCGGGCCACCGATGGCATCGGCAGGAAAGAGCTTCACGGCATCGCACCCGAGCTGCATGGCGGTGTGAATCTCTGTCGCCGTTGCACACCCTGGAATCCAGATGACACCTTCGGCATGACATCGCGCCGCAACGGCCGGCTCCACGATCGGCGAGAAGATGAAACGGGCGCCTGCTTCGATGGCTGCCTCGGCGGCGGCCACGCCAACGACCGTGCCGGCACCCACCGTCAATGGCAACGCATCCGCCTCAATTCGGGCGATCAACCGGGCCAACGCGTCGACGACACCCGGAGCGCGCAGCGTGACCTCCAGGACCGAGATTCCCGCAGCAACAATCGCTACTGCTACCCGATAGAGCTCGTCCGAATCAGGACTCGAATACAAGGGAACGAGACCGCCCGACCGAATTTCCACTAGAGCATCCTGCGGTGCGGTTCTTCGATCTGAGTCGGCCGGGTTCATGCAAGCCCCCCGATGACCATCGACTGAGTGCCTCGACAACCCGGATCGACAACAAACAGAGCACCGTCGAGGCCACCGTCGTCGATACTCTGGCCTCTTCCGACCGCCGCGGTGGTGATAAACAGCCGATCGAGGTCGGGACCGCCGAACCCGCACGCCGATACGCGGGTTGCAGGCACCTCGACCTCGCCGATCACCCGCCCATCCGGATCGTACCTGCGGACCTTGCCTCCGCCCCAAAGCGCCACCCAGAGGCAGCCCTCCGAGTCGATGGCGATCCCATCGGGAGTACCGTCGCCCTCGGGTACGTCGACCCAGCGCCGCCGGTCCGAAGCGGTCCCGGTTTCCAGGTCGTAGTTCATGACATCGATCCCGTGCAGGCCACTGTCGACGTAGTACATCAGCTCGCCACTCGCTGACCAGGCCAGGCCGTTTGAGATCGTCACGCCCTTGATCAGCGTTCGTACCGACCCATCGGTGTCTCGCTGATACAGGGATCCCATCTGAGGACTTGAGTCGCGCGCCATCGACCCGGCCACGAAGCGACCGGCCGGATCAACCACCCCATCGTTCATCCGCACCGCACCATCGTCGAACAACTCATGAATGACCTCGACCTCGGTGCCAACGAGTGTCGCAAACGTGTTACGGATGGCGAGCAGATAGTCGTTGTCGCCATACAGAGCGAGGGCACCCACATCGACACCAACCGGAATACTCGTGGTCACCCCGCTATCGGGATCCGTCAGATGCACGTGCCCTCCCAGAATATCGACCCACGCCAACACCCCCTTCCGATGATCCCAGCGCGGACCCTCCCCGAGTTGGGCGTGCAAATTGATCAGGACGTCAATGTTTTGATGGCGGGCGATGTTCGGCATCTCACTCCTCGCTTGGCGCCGTGGCGTAACGATCGTCAGACGAGTTCATGAGGTCACTTTCATCGTCGACGTCGATCCAGCCTCAGTTGGGCCACCCGTACCGACTACTTGTACCCAGTCGACCATCACCTTCGCATCGTCATTCCTGATTCCAGCCACGGTTTCTTCCGCAATGCCGGGGTAGGGCGAGTGAATACCATTGGTTTTGAATGGATAGACACCACCGAGCGCCAGATTGAGAATCAAGAACTTCTCGTTGTCAAAAGCCCAGGATCCGAAGAAGTCGACCATCGGTCGTGTGACGCGGTAAACGGTGGATCCATCGACCGTGAAAATGAGTCTGTCAGGAGTCCAATCGACCCCGTAGACGTGCCAGTCCGTGGCGTCGATGCCAACCGGGAAGAAGAGCTTGTTGACCAGGCCGTCCTCTCCCGAGTAACCCTGACCATGTACCGCACAACTGACCCAGTCGGATTGGCCGACGTTCTCCATTACATCGATTTCACCCGTTTCGGGCCATGCTCCAGCACCCATCATCCAAAAGGCGGGCCATAACCCCGGGCCGGCAGACAGCTTCATGCGAGCCGACACCGATCCGTAGGTGAACTGGAATCGTTCCCGCGTATCAATCCTGCCGGAAATGAAGTCGAACGACTGGCCGTCCGATGTCGTATAGCCAGGGCGATGACGGGCCTGGAGCACAAGCACATTGTTGTCGGCGTCGGAGCCTTCACGGGCGACGTAGATCGTCTCAGGTGAGTCGATGTATGCCTGTTGTTCGTTGTTGACGATGTTGCCAGTCGTCCTCACGTTCCACTTGGAACGATCGAGTTGTCCCGAACGGAAATCGTCGAAAAAGAGCAGTTTCGCCTCGGCTGAGGGGTGCTCGCCACCAGATGGCCTCACAGCAGACCTACCCACCCAAAACAGGCTGATAGACACGCACATAGTCCACGTAGAGATGTACGGGAAACTCGGTGTCCAAGCCGATCGTTCCGCCCAATGAGCCTCCTAGGGCAAGATTGAGAATGATGAAAAAGGGTTGATCGAAAACCCACTCCCGGTCACCTACGGCATCTCTCCCCAGGTCGTAGAACATCTCGTCGTCGTAGAACCAGCGGATGCCGTCGAAGTCCCACTCGATTGCGAAGACGTGGAAGTCGTCCGCGATGTCATAATCCCGGCGGTTCCACCTGGTGAAGCCCCCTGCCCCGGCATAGCCAGGGCCGTGAGCCGTGCCAAGGGTGAGATCCGGTTCGCGACCGACGAACTCCATAATGTCGATCTCGCCGACCTGGGGCCACTCTGCCTGTGCAGGGTCAGAAAAGTCCTCTCGACCAAAGTTGTCGCCAAGCATCCAGAACGCGGGCCAGGTTCCTATCCCGACCGGGACCTTGATTCGAGCCTCGATCCGGCCGTACTGAAACGCCTGCCGCCCCTGAGTCAAGAGCCGTGCTGACGTGTAGTACGAACTCTCGAATTGCTCCTGCTTGGCCTCGATGACGAGCAGACCGTTCTGCACGCGGGCGTTCTCGGGTCGGTCGGTGTAGTACTGCGCCTCGCCGTTACCCCAACCCCAGCCGCCTATGTCATACGTCCAGTTTTCGGGGTTGATGGCGTCACCGTCGAACTCGTCGTTCCAGACCAGCTCCATCCCTTCGGGCGGCTCGATCGGAATCGGTTCGGGTGTCGCGATGGTCGTCGTCGTGGAGGCGGGAGCAGTCGTCGTCGTAGAGGCGGGAGCAGTCGTGCTCGTGACCACCGGC
>CAJQPD010000307.1 GCA_905480085.1 uncultured Acidimicrobiia bacterium | reverse complement strand
CCACGGTCGGAACCCGCGTACCGGGGTTCGTATAAATGGTGCGGAGCCGCCGATCCGATCTTCGACCTTTGTACGGAGTCGTAGCTTGTCAGCCTCATGACCGTGTGCCGGATCGGCCAGTTTCATAAGGTCGCTCATGTCGAAGCCTCCTCGGGCTCTTGCGGTGATCTCAAACGGTGCAATCGTTCGAATCGAGTTCGCAGCCGGGATCGGGCCCGATGGAGTCGCTGATCAACTGCGGTCTCGGTGAGGTGGAGAACGTAGGCGATTTCGGCTCTTGTCAGACCGTCCCAGGACCAGAGGCGGAGCAGTTCCCGATCGGCGGGGCGGAGTCCGTCGAGCGCTTCGTAGAGACACTCGATCTGAGGACTCGAACTGCTCTCAAACAGCTCATGAGGGTCTGGCCCGGTACCGAGAGCGGCCAGGCGACCGGCAAGATCTTTCTGCCGTCGTCGGCTCCGGTACTCGTTGCCGATCACCCGGTAGGCGACGCCGAATAGCCAGGCTCGGCTGGCTTCTCCTGATGGCATCTCGGCGATGCGGCGCCACGCCACTGCGAAAACGTCTGCGGCAGCATCCTCGGCGTCGAGGGTCCCGAGCCGGCGGACACAATATCGGTAGACGGCGTTGTAGTTGGCCTCGAAAAGAGGATTGAATCGATCCGGAGTTGCGTTGTCAACAGCCTTGGTTCTGGCCAAATCCACCTCTTTCGAATGTTAGGTGTCCGGGCCGACCGATTTCCTGACAGGCTTGCGCGTTATGGCAGCGTCTTCAAACGACTGGACCGGCGGCCAAGGCCGCCGGTCCAGAGGGGAGGGACAGCCAATGATTAGTGGTGGCCGTCGGGCAGCCAACCAGAGACGCCCTGGTGGAGAACGCCCGGATTATGGGTACCGCTGAAGCCGTGAGTTTGAGCCATCTCGGACACGTGGCTTCCGAAGGTCGAAGCTGGGGCAGCCGCGAAGGCGGCGGTGGGGACGAATAGTAAGGCGGCAGCGGTAGCAACGGTGGCGATCAGTTTTCTTGTCATGGTTTCTGTTCCTCTTCTGTAGGTAGCGACAGTAAATACCCTGGACGTCAAGGTTTGATGCTGGTTTTCATAAAGATTCGATAAAGGGTCTCACCGTCCCGGACCACGGACATTGAGACCGCCTTCGAAACGTCCGGTGCGTTCAGGCACTCGGTGCCGGCCGACTCTGCCTCGCAACGGTGCTGGGCCTCACCATGGCACGTACCTTGCCGGCCCGATCGTGCAAATCTCCAAGAATTGGGGCGGGTCGTGCCGACTCCGGTTTTCCCGAGTCTCTCTCTTCCCCAGGTCAGATTGACCTAATCCACACCGACTGCCATACTCGATGGAGAAATGCAGATCACGACGATCGTACTTAGGTAGACACACACGTCACATCCCGACGTGTGTGTTGATGAGCCCTCCGGGAACGGGGGGTTTTTTGTTGCCGGAAAGGGCCACCATGCCAACTATCAGCGGAGCACAAGCACTGATCAAAGCCTTGGAGTTTGAGGGCGTTGACGTAATGTTCGGACTGCCGGGCGGAGCAATCCTCCCCGCCTACGACCCCCTTTATGACTCCCCCATAAACCATATTCTCGCTCGACATGAGCAGGGAGCCGGCCACATGGCCTCTGGATACGCCTGGGCCACGGGGCGCGTCGGCGTCTGTATGGTCACGTCTGGTCCAGGTGCCACCAATCTCGTTACCGCACTTGCTGACGCGCTGATGGACTCGGTCCCCATGGTCGCCATCACCGGCCAGGTGGCCACGACGTCGGTCGGCAATGACGCCTTTCAAGAGGCGTATACGACCGGCATCACGATGCCGTGCACAAAGCACAACTACTTTGTGACCGACGCCAATGACCTCGCCAACATCGTTCACGAGGCCTTCTACATTGCCCGTTCGGGACGCCCCGGTCCGGTGCTCGTCGACGTTCCCAAGGACGTCCTCAATGCCCAGATCGAATGGAAAGACCCCACCGCTCTCGACCTTCCTGGTTACAAACCAACGATTACCCCTCATCCGCGCCGTATCAAAGAAGCCATCCGGCTCATCGAACAAGCCGAGCGGCCAGTGTTGTACGTGGGGGGCGGGATCATCAAGGCCGAGGCTTCCGACGAACTTCGCCAACTCGTCAGCGCAATGAATATCCCGGTGGTGACCACGCTGATGGGTCGCGGCGTCGTGGCCGATTCCCATCCGCTCACCCTCGGAATGCCGGGCATGCACGGGACGTACACCGCAACAACCGCCATTCAGAAATCCGATGTTCTCATTGCCCTTGGGGTCCGGTTCGACGATCGGGTGACCGGTGACCCCGACTTCTTCGCCCCGGACGCGAGGGTGATTCATGCCGACGTCGACCCAGCCGAGATCGGGAAGGTCCGCGAGGCCGAAGTCCCGATCGTCGGAGATGCCAAAGCGGTCATCGAGGCGATGCTCGAAGAATGGGGCGACCGGCCAGCCCCTGAGCGGGCTACCTGGCTGGAACAGCTCCACCGATGGCAGCGCGAAAAAGGGCTCAAATACGATCAGCAGCCAGACGGCAAGATCAAACCCCAGTTTGTGATCGAGGAACTGCATCGGATCACGGGAGGAAACGCCATTGTCGTGTCGGGCGTCGGCCAACATCAGATGTGGGCTTCACTCCATTGGGGCTTTGAGAAGCCTCGCACCTGGATCAATTCGGGCGGGCTCGGCACAATGGGCTACGCGGTACCTGCGGCTGTCGGCGCCAAAGCCGGTATGCCAGACGAGCTTGTCTGGGCAATCGACGGTGACGGATGCTTCCAGATGACCTCTCAGGAGCTCATCACGGCGGCGGTTGACGGCATCCCGGTCAAGATCGCTTTGATCAATAACTCACAGCACGGCATGGTCACCCAATGGCAGCGTCTCTTCTACGGCGGCCGACTTTCAGCGAGCCAGCTAGGCGTTGGAGCCGTCGACTACGTCATGCTGGCTGAGGCAATGGGATGTGCCGGCATCCGGGCCGAAACCCCGGGCGAGGTCGCACCGGCCATTGAAAAGGCCATGAGTATCAACGACCGCCCGGTCGTCGTCGAGTTTGTGGTCGACCGCGACGAAATGGTCTTCCCGATGGTTCCGGCCGGCGGGTCAAATGACATAGTCTTGCTCGGACCGGAGGACCTCTAGATGCAACACACACTCAGTGTTCTTGTCGAAGACAAGGCAGGCGTGCTCGCCAGGGTGTCATCGCTGCTGGCCAGACGCGGCTTCAACATCCACTCGTTGGCAGTCGGTCCCACCGCCGAAGCAGGCATGTCGCGCATGACCATCGTGGTTGAGGCACCCGAACTTGAACAGGTCAAAAAGCAGCTCCACAAACTCATCAACGTGGTCAAGATCACCGAACTGGAAAGGGAACGGTCGGTCGAGCGCGAAATCATGTTGATCCGGATCAGCACGACAAGCGGCGCACGATCAGACGTGCTTGAAATCGGTGCCATCTTCAAAGCAACAGTGATCGACGTCGGTCAGAGCTCTATCACGTTTCAGGTAACCGGCACCCCCGCCAAACTGTCGGACTTTTTCGAACTGGTTCGCGCCTACGGCGTGATCGACATGGCAAAGTCCGGTCGGATCGCCCTGAGCCGTGAGAACAAGGCCCGCAAACTGAAAGCCGTCGGACAATGACAAGCACTGGCGTACCCGGCTGGCTCCTTATCTAGCCGACCGGATTCAATCCGTGTCGGCATCTCGTCATTTCCTCAGCCGAGTCCTATAAGGAGTACCCAACATGTCAGACCGCTTAATCATCTTCGATACAACACTGCGCGACGGAGAGCAAGCAC
>CAJQPD010000306.1 GCA_905480085.1 uncultured Acidimicrobiia bacterium | reverse complement strand
TCAGATCGCTGGAAAGCTCGTCCTGCAGCTGCCGCGCAATCCTGTGCGCAGCAGTGAATTTCCGCTTTCCCGGCGCCAACAGTCGCAGTCGGTTGGCCCGGCGGTCCCGGCTGCACACTTTTCGCTCAATCCAACCTTCCGCCTCCATGCGGGCTGTGAGCGCGGCAACCGTATTCGGATCGCTGGCCATGCGGGCGCAGAGCTCACGCTGCGTGAGACCCGGCGTCTCGGACAGATTGCGCAGCACGGTGTACTGATCCGGGGTCAGGTCCAGGTGAGTGAGGCGCCGACGAAAAGCCTGGTTGAGACCGTACCAGCAGTGGCGCAGCAGAACGGGAAGATGCCGGGGCAGTCCCGCGGAAACATTCTTGGCAGAGGTGTGGGTCGGGTGGACACGCATGGACGACGGAATAATACGTCTAAGTATTAACTCTTGCCAGCCCCGTTTCTCTGAACAATATTGCCGATATACCGTCATAACCTGTGTGTCCGTGTGGTACTCGCCGGAATGACCCCCAATACGATCATGAAGAATGCATGGAAACGACTGTGCCGCACCGCCCTGGCGGTGTGGGTGGCTGCATCAACGGCGCTCGCGGTTCCGGCCGGTGTGGATGGCTGGTTGCATTGGCGGGGGCCGAACCAGAATGGTACCTCTGACGAGACCGGACTACCCGGAGCCGTCGGCCCGGAGAATCTTCTCTGGACCTACGACATCGCGGGTCGCGGCGAGGCGGTGGTCGCCGGCGGCAGGGTCTACAGTTACGGCTACCGCGGCACGGGTCCGGAGTTGCGGGAATATCTGAGCTGCCTGGATGCCGAGACCGGTGAACTGCAGTGGGAAATCGGCTTCAATGATTTTATTAGTGACGTGGTCTACAATCGTTATGCGATCGGCGCGCCCACGGTCGATCCCGAGACGGGAAACATTTTTCTGATGACCGGCCCCGGGATGTTCGTGGCGGTTTCCCCCCAGGGTGAGGTGCTTTGGACAATTTCCATGATGGAGCGCTTCGGAATGCTGACCTTCCCCAATGGACGTCGCGGGGCCCCCATCATCGAGAGGGATCTCGTGATTCATCACTGCATCACCTCCTACTGGGGCGCGGATGGTCCCGCGCGCGATCGTTTCTTCGCCTTCGACAAGCAGACCGGCGAGCTGATCTGGTCCTCAACTCCCGGCACCGCGCCCAAGGACAGTTCCTTCGCCTCGCCGGTGCTGGACTGGGAAAACGGCCGGCGGGTGCTCTACGCGGGCACCGGTTGTGGTAACCTGGTGTGCGTGGATGTCCGGACCGGCCGGCCGATCTGGCGATATCATATGTCCTTCGGCGGGGTGAATTCCTCGCCGCTCGTGCTTGAGGATCGTGTGGTCGCCATTCACGGCAAGGAGAACATCGACACCTCGGACGTGGGCCGGATGGTGGCCATCAGGCGCGGCGCGGTGCCGGAGGTCGGCAGCGCCGGCCCGGTGGTTTTGGAACGATCCTCCGAACTGTGGCGTCAACCACTGGTGATGTTCACCAGTTCCCCGGTGCTCGTGGAGGGCCGTGTCTATCAGGTCACGCACACGGGTGAGCTGGTGTGTGTGGACGCCGGTTCGGGCGAAATTGTGTGGGAGCACAAGCTGGGAAATGGTCAGCTGCACGCTTCGCCCTTGTATGCTGAAGGCCGGCTCTACGTGCCGATGGCCGACGGCACCTTCCATATCCTCCAACTCAGAAATGACGGCGTGGAGGTTCTTGACGTGGAGCAACTGGACGGGGGCTGTCTTGGCGCGCCCACCGCATGGAACGGCAAACTGTATCTCCACACCCAGGAAAAGCTCTATTGCTGGGGCAAGCCCGGGAACAACCTCGGCCGGGTGAGTTGGCCGGCACCGGCGCAGTATCCCAAGGCTGGCGCCCCGGCGTCGCTTCAATTGATTCCCTCGGACGTCCTGCTGGCGCCGGGTGAATCGGAGGACTTCCGGGTGCGTCGCATCGATGCCCACGGGTTTGTGGTTTCCGAGTCGTCGTCCGGTGAACTTGACGCGTTCGAAACGTTTATTCCGCCCGCCGCCAAAGTGAAGGCGAGGTTGAACGCGGCCTTCACCGATGGAGAGTTGGTTGCAACATCCGAATCCCTCCCGTCCGCCGGGGCGTTCAAGGCCAGCGACGAAGGCATGACCGGCCTGGTGCGGGGACGGATTCTTCCGTCGGTGCCGTTCGCCGAAAGCTTTGAGCGGTTTGAGATGACTGCCAATCATCCCGAGGCGCACATGGATGCGGGGACCCTCTTCGCGTATCCGCCGTTGCCGTGGATCGGGGCGCGGTTCAAGTGGGAGATTCGCGATCTGGACGGGAACAAGGTGCTGCGCAAGACGCTCGACCGGGTGCTCTTCCAGCGGGCGACCACCTTCATCGGCTCGCCGGATCTCTCCGCCTACACCCTGCAGGCGGACGTGATGACGGACGGCAACCGGCGCACCAAATCCACTGCCGGCCTGATCAATCAACGCTATCTGATCGCCTTGATCGGCAACGCCCAGCGGTTGGAGATCAGCTCCAATCACGATCGCATCAAGGTTTCGGTTCCGTTCAAGTGGAGCCAGAAGAAGTGGTATACGATCAAGAGCCGGGTGGATGTCGCTCCGGACGGTTCCGGTGTGGTCCGCGCCAAGGCCTGGTCAAGGGAGGAGCCGGAGCCGGCGGACTGGACGCTTGAGGTGCCGCACTCGATTGCGAATCGCAACGGCGCCCCCGGTCTGTTCGGATTTTCACCCCAAAGTCTCTATGCGGTTTACGTGGATAACATCCGGCTCACGGCCAACGATTAGTTTCGGGGTGATACTCTCAATTCAACCATTATGATGAATACACGAATATTGACGGCGTTTGCCGCCCTCAGCCTGGTGCCACTGCTGACCCCCGCTGCCGACTGGCCCCAGTGGGGGCGGGACGGTTCGCGCAACATGTACTCACCTGTCACGAATCTTCCGGCCGAGTTCGAGCCCGGCGATTTCAGGAAGGGCACGGAGGAGGTGGACATGGCCACCACCCGGAACATCCGCTGGGTGGCGAAGTTGGGATCCTCCACCTACGGAAACGTGACTGTTTGCAATGGGCGCGTCTTCATCGGGACGAACAATGAAACGCCGAGGGATGAGAAAATCCAGGGCGACTACAGCATGATCTATTGTTTCGATGAGAAGACGGCCGGGTTTCTCTGGCAACTGGCAGTGCCCAAATTGGGGGCTGGGAAGGTCAGTGATTGGGAGTTCCTGGGCATCTGTTCCTCCCCGGCAGTGGAGGGGGATCGTCTCTATCTGATCACCAGCCGGTGCGAGGTGATGTGCCTGGATGTGAACGGAATGCAGGACGGCAACCAGGGTTTTCAGGACGAGGCTCAATACATGGCGGGACCCGGGAAACCGGCCATCGAGGTGGGACCCGGAGATGCCGACATTCTCTGGGTGTACGACATGCGCGAGGAATTGGGGGTGTTCCCACACAATGTCGCGAGTAGTTCAGTACTGGTGCAGGGCGACCGGGTCTTCGCCACGACCTCCAATGGCCAGGACTGGTCGCATCTGAACATTCCCTCCCCGCAGTCGCCCTCGCTGGTGGTTCTCGATAAGGCGACGGGGGAGTATCTGGGTGAGGAAATGAGCGGCATCAGTGAACGCTTGATGCACTGCAACTGGTCGTCTCCCACCCAGGCGTCGGTGAATGGCGAGGAGGCGGTGGTTTTCGGTGCGGGCGACGGGTGGCTTTATGCCTTTGACCCCGCCCCGGTCCCGTTGGAGGACGAGCCTGAAATCAAGAAGCTGCCCGAATTGTGGCGTTACAACGTCGTCCCCGGGAGTTACACGGAATTCAAGTATCCGGCCGCCGACGGCCCCAGTGAGATCATCGCTACGCCGGTTGTCTACAAGGATCGAGTCTACGTGGCCATCGGCCAGGACCCGGAACATGGCGAGGGCGCGGGCAACCTCGTCTGCCTTGAACTTGACCAGCAGGGGGAGGTGGCGAGTGACAAGGCCCTGTGGACGTTTGATCAGCTCCATCGGACGATCTCCACGGTGTCCATCGATCCCAAGACCGACCTGCTGTTCGTGGCGGATTATTCGGGCTACGTCTACTGCCTCGACGCCACCAGTGGCGAGCTCTACTGGAGATACGACACCAAGGCGCACATTTGGGGTTCCACCCTGGTGGCGGACGGGAAGGTGTACGTCGGCGATGAAGATGGCGACCTGGCCGTGCTTCCCGCGACGAAGGACTTTGATCCGGTGAAGGACGAGCCATTGTTTGAAGCCATGTTCCCGGGACCGATCTATTCCAGTGCCATCGAAGCCAACGGTGTGGTCTACGTGGCCACCATGACGCATCTCTATGCCATCTCGGCCGAATAACGGCATGACCCTGCAGAGCTCGCCCAACGGCCGACGACTGATCTGGTTTCTGGTGGCCGCACTATTCGTGTTGCACCAGGATTTCTGGTGGTGGGACAACAGGAAACTGGTGCTTGGTTTCATGCCGATCGGGTTGTTCTATCATGCCTGCTTCTCGGTGGCCGCCGGTCTGGTGTGGGCACTGGCCAGCCGGGTGGCCTGGCCGGAGGAGATCGAAGCGTGGGCCGCCTCAGGTGAGGGAGGAGCGCCATGATTCTGGCGGTTGCGGATGTAAGCACCACTCCCCTGTTCGTCATCTGCGGCTATCTGCTGCTGTTGGTCGGCCTGGGGTTGTTCAGCAAGCAGTTCTTTCGGGGCACCAGCGCGGACTATTTCGTGGTCAGCCGCAGCATTGGGCCGTTCCTGCTGTTGATGTCGGTGTTCGGCACCACCATGACCGGATTTGCCCTGGTGGGGTCGACGGGCAAGGCCTACGGCGCGGGCATCGGTGTT
>CAJQPD010000305.1 GCA_905480085.1 uncultured Acidimicrobiia bacterium | reverse complement strand
GTGAAACCGTTCACTGCCCAGGCTCTCCGCGCTGCCTTGGGCTGATAGCTGTGACCCTCGCTGCCCTCTGGATCGTGCTGGCGCTCTGCCTCATCGCCTCGGGGTTTCTGTCAGGATCCGAAACGGCCGTGACCGCCATACCCCGCGAGCGGGTGATGCGTTTGGAGGGCCATCGAGGGGAACGCCTCGCTCGCCTGGCAACCCACCCGGAACGGACCATTGGGACGATCCTGATCGCCAACAACTTCGTCAACATCCTGGCGGCATCGATTGCCACGATTCTGGCCGTCGACCTGACCGACGAGACCATCGGCCCGGTAATTGCCACGTTCCTGCTTACTGCCGTCGTGCTGGTGGTGGGCGAAATCACGCCCAAGACGCTGGCGTCGCGATACCCCGAAGAGTACGGACTGGCCGTTGCCACCGGTTTGACCGCCATCGCCACGGTACTCAACCCGATTTCGCGGATATTCCGATTCGTCTCGAATCGACTGCTCCGCATGTTCGGGGTCTCGGACGACCCCGACCGCTCCGTCACGGAAGAAGACGTCAAGGCACTTACCGCTCTCGGTGAACAGGCCGGAGAAATAGATCAGGCCGAGCGGGAAATCATCGAAGCTTTGTTCGCAGCCACCGACCGGCGGGTGCGCGAAGTGATGACACCACGAGTCGACATCGAGACGATCGACTTGCCGATCGATGAGGCCAAGATTCGGGCCGCTGTCTCCGGCACCGCTCACTCTCGATATCCCGTCGTCGCTCCTGGTCGAGGCCTCGACGAACTGGTCGGAATCTTGTATGTAAAGGATCTGCTTCGGATGCCCGGCGCCATCACCCCCGAAGCGGCCGCCCGTCTCATCCGCGAGCCGTTGTACGTGCCGGAGAGTGCTCCACTCATGACCGTACTCCACGAGTTTCGCGATCGACGCATCGGATATGCCATGGTGCTGGACGAACATGGCGGTGTCGAGGGAATGATCACTGCCAAAGATCTCATCGCCGAACTGATCGGCGATTTCCAGGACGAGTACGACCCCGGTGTACCCAAGGCCGCCCCAACCGGGACCGGTACGTGGACCGCCGATGGATCGATGACTGTCGAGGAGTTGAGTACCGAGATCGACTATCCCCTCCCCGAAGGGCCATACACGACCGTGGGCGGTCTGGTCATGTACCTGAGGGGCGACATTCCAACCGAAGGCGACATCGTGGACATCGACAGGGTTCGACTGCGGGTTGCCATCATGGACCGCAACCGTATCGGCCGGGTTTCGGTCTCCATATTGCCGGCGGGCCGCGCCGAAAACTAAGGCGCTAACATCCACCGCAACGGGACGTGGCGCAGCTTGGTAGCGCGCGTCGTTCGGGACGACGAGGTCGCCGGTTCAAATCCGGCCGTCCCGACCAGTTCTCTCTTCTCGAGAGTACGAGTCGGAACCACCGTAACTTGAGGGCTCTTCATCCGAGGAGCTCTCAAGTGTTTAAAGGGAACCAGTCAGGGCGCCGATGATTTGGTAACCATGAACTGCCCGCGATGCGACGTGATCCTCATCCCCACCCACCCCACCGGCAATCGGTATGAGTGTCCGCGCTGTAACGGACGACTGTCGAACAGCAACGACATCGGACTACTACTCAGCTTCGCCAGACGAAACCAGCTGATTCGGGCCGCCACCGAAGCCTCGTATGAGGGACTCAGCTGCCCCTTTTGTAGCTCACCGATGACGGGAGTGAACTTGACCCACCGGCTGGGCGAAATGGAGGTCGATGTCTGTAAACCATGCGTCGCCCTCTGGACCGATCCAGGTGAAATCACCAAGCTCTCCCGATCAACCATCGGATCGACCGCCAGTCACGACCTGGGGACGATGGACCCTGACCTGCCGCTCAGCTGGCAACGAAGGTCCGAGAGCAGCGATGCCAACGGGAAGGCGACCACCGGGCTACTCAACCTGCTGATCGACATCTTCACAACACGCATCTAGAGAACCCGACTAGGCGAGCAACAGTTCGGCAATCTCAACGGTGTTGAGGGCGGCGCCCTTGCGAAGGTTGTCGCCGACTGCCCACAACGAGATTCCACCCCGTTCACCAACTGTCGGTCGAATTCTCCCGACGAGAACATCGTCAATGCCAGCCGAGTCGAGAGGGGTGGGAATCTTGTCTTCCCAGACCTGTACCCCTGGACTGGCTGCGATCGCCGCAGTCGCCTCGGCCACGTCAATCGATCGATCGAACATCATGGTGGCGGCTATGCCATGGCCGACCATCACCGGGACCCGCACACAGGTCGGTTCGACCGCGATACCAGGAGCATCGAGAATCTTGCGGGTTTCGTTCACAAGCTTCCACTCTTCGTCCGTGTAGCCCTCGGTTCCTGCATTGCCTGCGAATGGCAACACGTTCCAGCCGATCGGACGAACATACAAGTTGTCGCCTGGCTCTTGCCATGAGCCGTCGACCAATCCTTGTCGATTGGCAGCGAGGGCCGTGTTCTGGCGCACCAACTCATCCATCCCGGCCATCCCGGACCCGGATACCGACTGATACGAAGTGGCCACCATCGATCGAAGCCCGGCTACTCGGTGAAGCGGACCTACCGCCATGAGCAGGGCCATCGTCGTGCAGTTCGGATTGGCGATAATCCCGCCGTGTCCGGCCAGTGCGTCGTTGTTCACGCCGGCCACCACCAGGGGAACCTCATCACGCATCCGGAAGGCCGAAGAATTATCAACCACCGTGCAGCCGGCCGCCGCAAAGCGAGGTGCGAACTCCCTCGAACGGTCACCTCCGGCCGAAAAAAGGGCAATGTCTAGGCCGGCCGGGTCGGCGTCGACCAGATTCTCGACCATCACCGGACCCCATTTGGTTGCGACCTCAGTGCCGGCCGACCGCTCTGATGCGAACAAGCGCAGCTCTTTGACAGGGAAATTCCGTTCTTCAAGGATGGCCAACATGGTCCGACCAACCGCACCCGTCGCTCCGACAATGGCAACATTCGACAGGGTCATGCTCCGACCTCCTCTGTAACCTCTTCGAGGTTGAACAACGAAACAAGCGTTCGAACCGCATTGTTCACATCAGCTTCGGGAACCACACACGATATCCGGATCGACGAGGTCGAGATCATGTCGATATTGATCGACTGGTCAGCCAATGCCCGAAAGACCCTGGCGGCGATACCTGACTCGGACTTCATACCGGCCCCGACCAGCGAGACCTTGGCGATGGATTCGTTCAGGTCGATCGGACCGGAGCCAAGTTCTGCACCGACCGCTTCAGCCAGCCGCTTGGCCTGCTGGGCCTGGATGCGGGGGACCGTAAAGGAAATGTCCGTGTGACCGGCACGGGAGACGTTCTGAACGATCATGTCGACGTTGACCCCACCGCTAGACATCGCTTCGAACAGTCGAGCCGCTACCCCGGGGGTGTCTGGCACGCCGGCGACCGTTACTTTGGACTGCGAGGTGTCATGGGCAACACCACTGACGATCGCCTGCTCCATGGTTGTCTCCTTTACCCAGGTGCCCGGGTTGGTGTGAAATGATGAACGAACATGTATTGGAATGTTGAAGCGCCGACCGACTTCCACCGACCGTGCCATAAGCACCCCGGCACCCGACGATGCCAGCTCAAGCATCTCGTCGAACGAGATCTCGTCGAGCTTCCTGGCGGTGGGAACGACCCGCGGATCGGCGGTGA
>CAJQPD010000304.1 GCA_905480085.1 uncultured Acidimicrobiia bacterium | reverse complement strand
CGTCTGGCAGTTCCGCCCCGTCCGCACGACGAGTAGTGCAAGAAATGGGTCCGGGCTCATGCGACGAGAAACGGAGCGCCCTTCATCGAAGAGACGCTCCGTTTGTGGGTAGGCCGCCCGGGACTTGAACCCGGAACCTGCGGATTAAGAGTCCGTTGCTCTGCCAATTGAGCTAGCGACCCGGATTCAGTTTATATCCGATCCGGCTTGCCGTGCCAATTGGATGCCTCCACAAAACGGAATCGCGAATCTGGTCGTCCGGAAACGTGCCAAACTGATCAACACAAGAACGGGCTGTAGCGCAGCTTGGTAGCGCACCTGCTTTGGGAGCAGGGGGTCGTCAGTTCAAATCTGACCAGCCCGACAAAGAATGGCTCATCGCCCTGGCCGGGTTAGACCGGGGCGTTAAACGCCGGGAATGCGGCTCCGTGGCCCGGGATGATGATCGTGGCTTCCTTCAGGACGCGACCGCGATGGTGGCTCAGCTGATCGACATCAAAAGCCCGGGGATCACTGGCTGAATTGGCGTTCCACCAGTGATGGGTCATGGCCAGCGTCCCGGCCTCGGTTTCGACCATCGTCGTAATGTCTTCTCGTGTGTGCCCCGGGGTCTCGAGTAGTCGGATGGAGTCCGAGAGTTCATATCCTTCGGCGGGTCGAGATGTCCACATGTCGCGTTCGTAGGTGGCCCAATAGTCGTGCAGTCGAATGTTCGGGAACAGCGCGATGTGCCAGGTGTGATCGGGATGGTGGTGCGAGATGATTACGTCGGTCACGTCCTCAGGGGTGACACCATGTTCGGCGAGTGGGTCGAGGATTGTCCATCGGCTCGACACCATGCCGGGATCAACCACGGCGATCACGTGTTCATCACGTATCAGGCTGACCGTACCGGCCACTCGCTCTCCGATGTAGCCGACGGTCAAGATATCAACTGTTGCCACTATGCAAGCTCCTCTTCTCTCGACCTGGTGTGCAGTGTCGGTCCAGACTATCCGGTCTCCGGTGCCAGAAAGCTGGTTACAATCTCGCTTACAAAATGCGGGTGTAGCTCAATGGTAGAGCCCCAGCCTTCCAAGCTGGTGGTGCGGGTTCGATCCCCGTCACCCGCTCGGTGAGGGCGTCTCGTGAGAATGAGAAACCCTCGCTAGCGTTTACACTGTCGGACAGGATGCTCCCGTAGCTCAGTTGGATAGAGCAAGAGCCTTCTAAGCTCGAGGTCGGGGGTTCGAATCCCTCCGGGAGCGCGCCATACGGATAAGCGCAGAAAACTAGAAATACAGATATATACATGGTGGCCGTAGCTCAGTTCGGTAGAGCACCGGGTTGTGATCCCGGCTGTCGCGGGTTCAAATCCCGTCGGTCACCCCAAAGCCCAACACGCGCCCGAAAGGCGCGTGTTGGTTTGTGAATAATCGAGGAGCGCAACGTGGAAACCACAGTTACCGACGCCGGGCCATTTGAAAAACGGGTCGTGCTTTATGTCCCCGAGGAACGCCTGGACGAGGCCAAGTCGGCGGCGGCCCGCCGGCTGTCGCGTTCGATGCGTATACCCGGCTTCCGTCCGGGTCGGGCGCCGAGAAAGGTCATCGAGTCGGCGGTTGGATCAGAGCGCCTCCGTGCCGAAGCCATAGATGACGCGCTGGGTGAATTGGTCGGCGAAGCACTTGGCGAGTTGGACATCGTGCTGGCGGCCACGCCGACGGTGGAACGCGTCGGAGACACCGACACGGGTATTGAAATTTCCGTGATTGTGGCGAGTTGGCCGACTCTCGATGAGACGCCGAATTACGTCGGTCGTGAGATCGAGATTTCTGGTCCCCTGGTCAGTGAAGAGGACCTGGCCGAGCAGGTCGATCGTATGCGCGAACAATTTGCCGAGTTGACCGAGGTCGATCGTCCGGCCCGTGACGATGACTACGCCGTGGTTGATCTGGCCGCCGTCGATACCGAGGGCGTCGCCATTGACGAGCTAGCTGCCCATGATTTGACGATCCGGGTTGGTCCCTCGTTCATCGAGGGGCTGGCCGAAGCGGTCGTGGGTCTGAGCCAGGGCGAATCCGCCGACTTTGAAGCAACGTTGCCGGAAGGTTTCGGCGACAAGGCCGGCACGGCCGCCGTCATCACGGTGACCGTCAAAGCCATTCAGGAGCAGACTCTGCCCGACCTGACAGACGAATGGGTCGACGAGACCACCGAATTCGAAACCGCCGAGGCGCTCCAAACCGAGCTCCGCCGCCGGATTTCTCGGGGCAAGTTCAACCAGTCTTGGGAGCAGTACCGCTCTCAGCTCATCAGTGCGATTGTTGACGAAATCGAAATAGAGCTTCCAGACAGCATTGTGACGGCCGAGATGGAAAATGTGCTCCATCGTTTCAACCACTCACTCTCTGAGCAAGGCGTGGAGTTCGACGACTATCTCCAGGTGACGGGCCAGAGCCAGGAGACGTTTGTGGCCGACCTGCGGGACGCAGCTACCAAGAACGTCAAAACCGACTTGCTGTTCGATGCCGTTGCGGTCGATGCGGGGCTGGTCGCCGAGGACGATGAAGTGGCCGCCATGCATGCGGCGGTTGGGGCTTCGACAGGCGAGACGGCTGATCAAGTTGCCGCTCGTCTGACCGATACCCAAACTAAAGCGCTGATCGATGATATTGTGAGAAAGAAAGCACACGACGAACTTCTAAAAGCCGCGGTTCCTGTCGATGAAGACGGAAACCCGATTGACTTTGAAGTTCTGGCCGCCGAGCTGAACGCCCAACGAGAGG
Source organism: uncultured Acidimicrobiia bacterium (assembly GCA_905480085.1). GTDB lineage: Bacteria > Actinomycetota > Acidimicrobiia > Spongiisociales > JAENVV01 > JAENVV01. Next base: position 2,704 of record CAJQPD010000304.1, on the reverse strand, counting down.
AAGAAGAATGAACGTCGAGAACTATCTCGTCCCAACCGTTGTGGAGTCAAGCAGCCGGGGGGAGCGGGCCTTCGACATCTACAGCCGACTGCTCAAGGACCGGATCATCTTCCTGGGTACTCCCATCGACGACAACGTCGCCAATCTCATCATGGCGCAACTTCTGCACCTCGAGTCGGAAGATCCTGAGAAGGACATCTCGCTGTATATCAACTCTCCAGGCGGGTCGATCACCTCGCTCTTCGCCATATATGACACGATGAACTACATCTCGGCTCCGGTATCGACGGTGTGCATGGGGATGGCCGCTTCGGCGGCGGCCGTCATTCTCGCCGGCGGTGCCAAGGGCAAACGGTACGCGTTACCTCATGCCAGGATCATGATGCATCAGCCACACGGTGGAGCCCAGGGTCAGGCGAGCGACATTGAAATCCAGGCCAAACTGATTGTGCAGATGCGAGAGCAACTCAACGAGATCCTCGCCGAGCACACCGGCAAGTCGGTCGAAAAAGTGACTATTGACACTGAACGGGATTATTGGATGCTCGCAGACGAAGCCGTCGAGTACGGTGTCATCGACAGCATTTTGACCCGTCGTGAATTGACGGCAGTCTCAGCGGCCCGATAGGAGAAATCGACCGTGGCGAAATTCGGTGAAGGTGGTGACCTGCTCAAGTGCAGTTTCTGCGGTAAATCGCAGAAACAGGTAAAGAAGCTGATCGCCGGGCCGCAGGTCTATATCTGCGACGAATGCATCGAATTATGCAACGAGATCATCGAGGAAGAGTTCGCCGGTACCGATGTCGTTGAGTTCACCGACTTACCCAAACCACGCGAGATCTTCGACTTTCTCGGTGACTACGTCATCGGCCAGGACATGGCCAAGACAGTCCTCTCGGTAGCGGTTTATAACCATTACAAACGAGTTCGGGCCGGCATCCAGCGCGATGACGTCGAGCTGCAAAAGTCCAATATCTTGTTGGTGGGCCCGACTGGTTCTGGAAAGACCCTGCTTGCGCAGACTCTCGCCAAGGTGCTCAACGTTCCCTTCGCCATCGCTGACGCCACGGCGCTCACCGAAGCCGGCTATGTCGGCGAAGACGTCGAGAACATTCTCCTCAAACTGATCCAGGCTGCCGACTACGACGTAAAGCGGGCCGAGCACGGCATCATCTACATCGACGAGATCGACAAGGTGGCCCGCAAATCCGAAAACCCGTCGATAACCAGAGATGTCTCCGGTGAAGGCGTTCAGCAAGCCTTGCTCAAGATTCTTGAAGGAACGGTTGCCTCGGTCCCACCTCAGGGTGGACGTAAGCATCCGCATCAAGAATTTCTTCAGATTGATACCTCCAACGTTCTGTTCATCTGCGGGGGAGCGTTTGCCGGTTTGGAAACTATCATTTCGAGCCGGGTCGGTCAGCGTTCCGTTGGATTCGGAGCGGACCTCAAACACAAGTCGTCGATACCCGATACGGCGCTTCTCGGACAGGCCTTGCCGCAGGATCTCATGAAGTTCGGTCTTATCCCGGAGTTCATCGGTCGTTTGCCGGTTCTGGCAACCGTCGAAGATCTTGATCGGGAGGCGCTCATGCAAATCTTGACCGAACCCAAGAACGCTCTGGTAAAACAGTTTGCCAAGTTCTTCGAACTCGACGGAGTCGAGTTGTTGTTTGCCGACGATGCACTCGAAGCCATTGCCGACCAGGCACTCGCCAGAGGAACCGGCGCCCGTGGACTGCGGGCCATCCTTGAGGGCGTCCTGCTCGACACGATGTACGATCTCCCGTCGCGGACCGACGTAGAACGGGTCATCGTCGATCGGGCGGTTATTGTTGATGGTGCTGAACCCGAGGTAATTCTGGTTCGCGAACGCTCAGCGTAGTTTTTTTTGACCTATTCCCACGCTGCGAATCCCTGTCCCACAGGGCTGCTGCGGCTTAACGCTGGCTGAATTGAGTCGACCGACCCATTGACGGGAACTACCGAGAGTGGTTGAATGAACGTGTTGGGAGAATAATGTTCTCCCGACTGCATCCCCTGAAGGGGGGGGAAGCAACAAGAACCCGGCTCTGCGGAGCCGGAAAAGGGGAACTGGGAGGCGACGACCTTCGATTCGTTAGTACGGTCACCGAGAATCGAAGCGAGCTAGTGGTGAGACCGGCCCGCCCACATCTACACAGATGAGAGGCGGAAATTGAAGATGCAGGCTGTAGAAACCCGGCGACGAGTCGGATTCCTCATGATTGCGATTGCGGTGTTCCTTGCATCGTTTGTTGTTGTTGCCCCCCGAGTTCAGGCTGACGGCGGAGACTTCAGTCTCGACTTCGTAGCTGCGGCTCCCAACTTGTACAACCATGCCACTGGTGGTGGCGCCTACGACGATCGAACCGTTGGCGCTAGCAACGACATTGTCGAGTCACTCCAAGGTGGCGACTTCACCTGCGGCGATACGGTCACCTACCTCCTCCATATCTCTAACTCGGCCACCCCGACTGCGCTCAACCAAACCCTGGCGTTTGGCATGAGCTTCGCCGCCGACACCACCGGTCAGTCCGGTGCCGCCCACTCGGCCGTCACGAGCGTCCAAATGAACTATGGCCCGGTCTCAGGTGGGGACGGGGCCGGAGGTACGGATAGTGCAATCAGTGATGACGGGGGAAGCACGGTCAGCTGGACTTCGGCTCTGAACGGCCAGCTGTTT
>CAJQPD010000303.1 GCA_905480085.1 uncultured Acidimicrobiia bacterium | reverse complement strand
CAAGATCGGCCCGAATCGACCCGTCGGGGTCCCGTTTCGCCAGCCAACCCGACTCGTCCGATGGGTCACCGATCGTTCTGGGATCGGTACCGCTGGCAGCAGCCCACAAGAAGAACCCGGCATCCAAATCCGAGGGCCAGTAGGTCGAATCGTTCAGGAATGCGACCTCCGCCTGCATCGCTTCGAGGTCGGATTCGAACGCAGAATCGAAGATGTCCGGATACAGAAAGTATTGTCCGTCGCTGAGCACCGCACCCGTGACAAGCGACGGGAAGGCGTCGGTTTCGCAACCTGCAATCGCGATTGCTCTTGGTTCTACCGCAGCCAGCAGCGCGACTCCGGCGCCTCCTGAGAACCCGTGCACGACAGTGTTGGTCGCATCGCCACCGAGATCAGCCGCACGCTGCTGCGCAAACGCCACCGCACAGTTCGCCGCGTCCGTAAACCCTCTGAAGGTGTCGACCGTCATGGGGAATGGCGGCGGGTCAGGGACGATCCAGGTCGGCGTGAACACGAGCATGCCTTCGGTCGAGGCTGCCTCGGCCACTGCGACGGTCGATAGTTCGTCCTTCACATTTGAGTCGAGGCCATGGAATGACACCACCACCGGCCAGGGCCCCTCGCCGGCCGGAACATAGACGTCCATGAGAAGCTCCGCACCGTTCTGGGTCATGTAGACCAGGTCGGTGGTTTCGGTGAAAGTCGCGCTGGTTGTTGTCGCTGCCGTCGAAGCCGCTGCAGTGGTGTCCGCCGTCTCAACGGCGGTCGTCAATGATGAAACCGGTGCCGTAGTTGGCGAATCGACGACATTCGATCCGCCTGAGCATCCCGGAATGGTTAGTACCAATGCCAAAGCAAAAGTCTGAGCTTTGCGTCGCATGTCGCGTCCCATAATGAAATCAAACTGGTCTCGGCGCAGCTAGTACCAGACCGGCGGTACCCGGCCGATCTTACACATCCGGATAGCGGGGCGCAGCAATTGTCGTGGCTCTTTGTCGCCCTCTTTCCTCGTCTACGGTGGTCGGACTCGTGGGTTTGGCGGCAGGCTGATGTCCGTCGCATCTCCGAATAGAGCAACTGCTCGTAGGGTTTTCGGTGGTCGTTTACGTGGGGAAACGCTTGTAGCACAGGGTCTAAGCAGTTCTACTTAGGATGCAGTCGCTCTATCCCCTGAGCTGCGCGGGCGCGGGACGCGGGCGGGATCGGTTGAGAACGCGGTTGGAAACTCCGGTTGGTGTTTTTGGCTGCGTTGCTTGTGAGTGTAATGACACCAGCTTCGAGATGTCCGCAGAGATGAGAACTACTAGCAAGGTCATGACGGAGAAGTGGAGCACCGCCACCGGTTTGAGCCACGGATGTCGCAACCGCCAGAATCGACGGAGACTGATCGCGTTGGCTCCAAGCGCAACGAGCACGATTCCAATCCCCACAACCGGCCCCACCCCGCTGGCCAGGCCGATGAAAGGCGTCACAAACGGAAGAACTACGTATGCCAGGATGCACCGAACGGCTGACACCATTAGCGACAGAGAAAAGGCTCTTTCGGCCCTTCCCGATGCCTCGCCGATCACCGCTTCCGGCGTCGCGGGAAACGGGATCGCCGTCCATCCGGCTCGGAGGATGGATCCCCGGGGGCTAACGGGGCGCCGCGGCCTCTCTCCAATCGCAGAGTCAGGGGGGAGCTGCGACGGCCGATTGCCTAGAGCATCTCGCGGGCGAACCCCGCTAACCGTCCAGCTCTCGCTATCCAGCTCTCGGGGCCCCTGCCCACGGTGACTCGCCTGGCGGTCGAGCCGCTCCATCCTTGCGGTTTACGTTTCCCGGTCTTGCCTTCGTGTAACAACCGCTTGCTACGAACGTATCGGATTCTCAGATTCGTGACAATGGCCATAAGTCCCATCCGGAAAGAGGGCCGGTAATGTCAGGTGATTCGCGCGGTCTAGCCTGCCGCCCGGGTGTTTTCCATGGTGTCGATCTGGTCCAAAACGACGGCAATACCCATGGCATGTGCCTGAGAGCGGGCCGCGACCAGTAGCTCTTCGGCCAGGTTCGTGTCGTCGAGTGCGTATGCACAGCGAGAAGCGGCGATGCGAAGTTGGACGGTATGGAAGTCGAGGCTCAGCTCATCACCCACGTCGATGGCTGGCAGAATCCGATTGAGAGCCGACCGGTGATTGCCGCGCGCTTCGTCGATCAATCCGAGAGTGGCATCTACTGATGCCGCCAGCCAGGTGGATCCTGACGTCTCGGCGAGTCTCGTGAGAGCTTCGAGTTCGTCGACCAGATTGAGCCGGATCATCGCAGGGGCGATTTGGAGGAGCGCCTTGACGAGATGGGTGGGGTTCTCGACCCCGAGCCCAATGATCTCTCCGATCAGGTCAGGAAGCGAGTCGTCGTGGCCGGCAGTGTTGCCGAAGAGGATCGCCGAACTCACCGCTGGCATCCGCACCTGGATGTCGCCCACCTCCCGGGATTCGTCAACGACCTTCAATCCAGTTCGCCAGGCTGACTCGACGTCGCCCCGTGCCCAACGAACGAACGATTGCCACATGGGCACCATCAGGCCAACCTGCGATCCACCACGAGCGGCGTCCGCCTCGACCAGTTCGTTGGCCAGGGCGTCAATGTCATCTATGCGTCCTAGCTGTATCAAGGCCTCGCACTTGGTCTGCTTTGACCATTCGACGGCGGCCTCGTACCCGCGTTGTTCGCCGTAGGCGATGGCTTCGTCAATCAGATGTACTGCGTCCATAGCCCTGCCGATCGCGGCGAGATAGGTGGCCTGGCCGTTATACCCGTTCATTGCCTCCTGCGTGTTGCCACGATCGAGAGCGATGGCCAATGCTTCGAGGACGTCGTCTGCCCCGGCCGGGTTGCCCAAAGCCACAAGGGATTGCCCTCGTATTCGCAGTGCTTTGGCATGATTCGAGATGTCGCCTACTGCGCCGGCCGTGGCGATAGCTCTCTCCACCGCGTCGAGTGATTCTTCGACATGGCCGGCGAGCTGCATGTGTGAGGCGTACGTCGCGAGGACCTTGGCAACGATGGAGTCGTCTGGGATACCGTCGATCAGTTCCATGGCCAGGTCGAGGTCGGCACGGGCGGTAGTCGTGTCGCCGGTCCACCACAGCAAGTTGTAGCGATCTGCGAGTGCTTCGGCTTCGTGGAGTCTGTCTCCCGCCGTCCGGAACAGGTCGATGGCTTCGGTTAGCACTGGTTCCGACGTCTCGCGCGAACGATTGACTCGTCCGATCGCCATCAGCGCCATGCCGCGATTAACCGGATCCGTGGCGATCTCGGCCGCTCTTCTAGCGAAACGGGCTGCTGCCTCGACGTCGAGTCCCTCGGTGCGTTCCCAAGCGAGCATCAGGAACCCGTGCACCCGATTGAGCAACTCCGGGTCGTCTGATGGTTCCAGTTCAAGTGCCGTCGTGTGATGATGGGCCAGCAACTCAGCGACATCGATCGCCCGCCCTCCGCTTACCGCTTCGAGCCACCGGGCCGTTTCCCGGTGAAGGCGAGCCTTCTCCGATTTGGTGAGCTGACCGTACGCTACATCCCGCGCCAGAATGTGGGTGAAGATGAATTCTTCTTGACCCTGCATCGACGATCGGCGGACCGGTCGAACCAGTTCTCGCCGCACCAACCCGCGCAGCGCCTCCGCAATGTCATCCTGTCCCCGCAAGAACGAAACGGCCCCGGTCCAGAACACCCTGCCGATGACCGCCGCCGCTTGGAGGCTGGCACGACCTGCCCGGTCGAGGAGGTCCAGTCGGGCGGCGATAATGGCTTGTATCGAGTCGGGCATGGGGAGGTCATCCAAGGAGGTCGCCCGTTCGAACCAACCTTTCTCCATGGCGAGTTTGAGGTATTCGGTCAGGTAGAGCGGGTTGCCTCCCGAACGATCCAATAAGGCTCTTTGGGATCCGGCCGGCATGACAGCCTGCCCAGAAATCGATCCGACAAGTTGAGCCGTTTCTGTTGGTGAGAGCGGAAGAAGGCCGATCGTTGCAGCTTCTCGGTTGCCGCCGCCCCAGTCGGGTCGGCGGGAGAACCAGTCCGGTCGGGCGGTACAGACGATCAGTACGGGCGCATCTTGGGACCAGTCGAGGAGGTGCTCGACGAAGTCGGCGAGTGCATCGTCTGCCCAATGTAGGTCCTCGAGTGCCAGTACAAGTGGGTCTTTGGCTGCCAGCAATTCGACGTATTGGAGCCATGCCGAGAACAGTTCCGCCCGTTCGACTCGGTCATATCGGCCCACTCCGGCCAGCGGTGCGAGTCGTTGACGGAGCCATGCCTCGTCGACGTCGTCCTGCCCATTGGCCAAACTGTGAATCGAGGCGTCCAACTTGGCTCGCGCCTCGTCCTGTGTTTCGGACTCAAGAATCCCCGCCTCAGACTTCACGATCTCGGAGAGCGCCCAAAACGTGATTCCTTCGCCGTGCGGGAGTGATCTGCCTTGGCGCCAGCGCACCAGCACGTCAGGTCGATCATCCAACGTTGAACGGAACTCGCGGAGCAATCGGCTCTTGCCGACGCCGGGTTCTCCGCTGATCGTCATGAGTTGCGGCTTACGCCGGGATGTGGCTCGATTGAGCGCATCTGCCAGCAGATTGAGTTCGTCTTGTCTGCCGATGAACTCGGCGGAGGCGTTTTCGTCGACAGCGACCCCGTAGCGACTGCGCGCCTGGCGCGCCTGCCATATCGTCAATGGAGCCGCTTTGCCCCTCAAATACACCGGGTCGAGCGGGGCGTAATCGATCACGTTGCGAGTTGCGAGATGTGTTCGTTCGTCGATCACGACGGAATCGGGATCGGCAACTCCAACAAGACGGGAGGCGGTATTGACCACGTCTCCGATGATGCGTTCGTTCTGGTCGGAGGCGCCGAGTCCGACGATCGCTTCACCGGTCGTGATTCCTATCCGAACGGAGAGATCGAGTGCGGGGTCCGAGGCGTTGATCGATTCAATCGATTGTTGAATCCGCAAGGCGGCCCGGACTGCCCGTTCCGGGTCGTCTTCGTGGATAGTCGGCAGGCCGAACACTGCAAACACACCATCGCCCATGAGCTTCTCGACATGGCCGCCCCAGCGCTCAACGTCTTCGCGTACTTTGAGGTGATAAATCGCCAGTCGAGCCCGTACGTCTTCGGGATCGGACTGCTCAGTACGTGACGTGAAGTCGGCAAGGTCTGCGAACAGGCACGACAGGACTCTCAGTTCCTCATGTCCGGTGTGCGGAGTGGGAGTTGTCGTCTGCTCCGACCCGCAGGAGGGACAGAACGCGGCTCCCGAAGGCAGTTCCGCCAAGCAGGTGGAACACGCCATCGGGACTGGATTGCCGCATGAGGCGCAGAATCGGGCTCCGACAACGAGTTCGTCACCGCATCTCGAACAGGAAGTCTCCACCCACTCAGGCTACTCGGCTGCAGGTTCAGTCGTCCGACTACTCGCGACGCGGGTTGCATCCAGGCGGGAGGTTCGCCATCGGAGGCAGAACTGATCGAGCACCGGCAGGCGGGTCCCGACGCAAGCCTCGACCGGGGAACCGAAGTTGCCAGAAACGTTCCACAAGCAATGGAGATGACACTGCTCGGGAGATCCTCATTGGCGTGGCGCCGAAAGGCGCATTGACCGGCCAAGGGATTGTCACCCCGAGTAGGGTCCATTTCGAAGAGGAGAAAAGGAGGGATCGACGTGAGTTTCTGGACAGCCCTGGTGGCCATTGTGATCGGCTACTTGTTCGGAGCCGTGTCGTTTACGCGGATTCTTGGTCGCTGGGTTCTGCCGGGCGATGATCTGAGTGGCGTGGACGTTCAATTAGGCAAGGGCACGCTCAGATTCAACCGGACGAGTGCGTCGCTCATCTCGCTCAAGCGCGGTCCCGGGTATGGGTGTCTGACCGGAATACTGGACATGGCAAAAGCTGCGCTTCCGGTTCTCGCCTTCAGTTTGGCGTTTCCCGATCATGACTACGAGTACTTGGTGGCGGCTGCGGCGGTTGTCGGGCACAACTATCCCGTGTTCTACCGGTTCCGCGGTGGAGCCGGTATGTCTCCGTACCTCGGTGGTCTCGCCATTCTCGACTGGCTGGCCGTGCCTGTCGTGACGCTGCTGGGAACCCTCACCGGGGTGCTCAGTCGCAATGTGGTCGTGTCGTACATTTCGGGGGTGGTCTGGTTGTTCCCCTGGTTCTGGTGGCGCGGGGCCGGCTGGGAGGCGTTCGCCTATGCGACCGTCATCAACGTTGCGGTTTGGCCGACGATTTGGCCAGTGATGAAGGATCTGACTCGGATGCAAAAGGCTGGAGAGATCGATCGAAAAGAAGCCATGAAGCTGTTGACGAGTGGCCACCCGTCGCTCAATCGTGACAAGTACCTGCCCGACTAGCTCAGGTTGACTACGTCAGCGACTCAACTGACTAGTTGGGCTTTTCGACGATCACCGTGCCGGTGTACCCGTCGACGACCACCGTGGCGCCATCAGGTAAACGGGTGGCACCGGGGACCGACACGACGCACGGGATACGATATTCCCGAGCGACGATGCTGCTGTGCGAGAGGATCCCGCCCGCCTCGGCGATGACCGCACCCGCTCGGGCGAACAGCGGAGTCCACCCGACATCGCTGAACGGGATGGCGATGACGTCGCCGGCTTGTACGCGGTGCCAGTCGTCGATTCCTTTGACTACCCGCAGGACGCCCCGGTGGTGCCCCCGGGAAGTGGCGACGCCGGTGACTTGATCCACGTCGAGAAGTCCTTGTCGGATCGGAACGAAGTTGTCGCCAAAGATGGTCTCGGGCATATCGACGTCTTGGAGGTCGGCCATCTCCCTTTTTCGGAGCGACACCAGTTCTTCGGGAGGGGGCGAGTACTCGCCATCCAACAGGGCGGTTCTGACCTCGTCGAGCTGGAGATACATCACGTCATCGCTCGAGTTGAGGAGTCCGCGCTCGACGAGGCGGGTACCGATCTCAAGAAAGGTGGGCCTGAACAGGCCGTACCCGTAGGTGTAGATGAAGCTCACCCGTTCACGGTGGTCGACGAACTGACTCGACTTGCTTCGCAGGGCGTCCACACTCCGTCTGGCGACGGGCCCGAGTCTGCTGGTGGCTTCACGCCATGGAATCGTCTCGTGCTTACCGGTGACTTCGGCGTGATCTACGGCCATCCGAAGCACGGCATCTGGCTGTTCCACCCACGGGGGAACCGAGAAGTCATTGCCGCTGTCGGATAGGTGGCCGAACTCCTCCAGGAATCGCTCGAAGGCCGGCTCAAGATCCTGTGGCAATGCTGCTCGGCCTCGATCGCGTATCGTTGCGACTGTGTCCAGGCCTGCATCAGCGATGAGTTCGCCGAGATCGGTGAGGGCCCTGTTCGGACTGTACGGGTTCTCAGGATCGCCGAGTTCAAGGTCGAGTTCGTCTGCCGCCACTCCGTGTTTTGTCAATGACCGACGCAGCAGAGCGACGTAGATGTTGGCGAGGAGTGGCGTCACGATGTTGGCATACGCTGCCCGCGTGGTTACCTCGGCGAGGTCCTCGACCCTGGCCAGTAGACCCGAATCACTCAAGGCTTTCAGGTCCGACTTGTCGATGCTGGAGAATCGCTCTCGCAATTGGTCGATTTCGGGCCGGATCTTCTTGCCGTACCGGGTCTTGGCGGTGACCGCTAGAAGCATGCGGGGCAGATGGCGCATCGTCGCCACCGATGGGCGAAACTTGGGCTTGTTCTCGGAGGGAAGTCCGAGGAGCATCTCGAGTCCATCATGAGGCATGCCGAGCAGTTCGAAAATCTCCCCGATGGTTCGCATATTGAAGTACGACCGGTAGGCGAATGCTTTGGCAAGTTGTTCTGGTTGTAGGTCGTTGGGACCGATCAGCTCACTGAACAGCGTGATCCAGGCCCGGTTGACCACGGGTACATTCACCGACCAAACGAGTGGCTTGATCATCCCGGGCATTACTTCCCGCGAGATCCGATTGGAGTAGATGGTCACCTCATCGAGACCGGTGATCGGCCGCACCTGCACCCACCAGATTTCGGTTCCGTCCCACACCCACTCAAGATCGATTGGCGATCCGAACTCGTCTGCGATCCGGACAGTTTCGGCGGCGATTTGACCCGCAACTTGCTCCGGAAGCACCGATTCACCGTTGGGCCGAGTGCTCCAGTCACCCCAGCGTTGGATCCAGCGCTCGGGACTGATGCCCCCTCCGACGAGCGCATCGCCTCGTCCCGGCACTGCTTCGACGACGACTTCGTTGAGACCGGTCATCGGGTTTCGAGAAAATGCCACGCCCGAGATCTTGGGTGTGACCATTCGCTGGACCATCACCGCCATGGCGACTGGTTCGCCTTCTCCCATCCGTTCTCGATAGGCGACAGCATTGGTACCGGTTGCAGAATCGCGCACGACCCGAATGGCGTTGGCGACTCCCTCCGAGCCTGTGACATCCAGGACGGTGGCGAACTGTCCGGCATACGATGATTCAAATCCGTCTTCGACGGCAGCCGACGATCGAACCGCCCACGGACCGTCATCGGGCAACCAAGAAGCCACCGGGCCGTCGGAGTCGACTGCGCCCGCTGGCAACACCCAGGATTCCGGGACCCTGAAGCCGTTCTTAAGGAGCCACAGGACGTGGCTGGCTTTTCCCCCGATGGCCGAATTCGACTCGGTCCGTTCTGAGAGTATCACTGCCCCCATCTCCCCTGCACTCCTTTTTCCTCATCCACTACGCTGAGTGGTCTCTTACATATCGTACGGCACCGAGGTAGGGGATGGATGATGAGTGAAAAAGTTGCAGTGCTCCTGTGCGGGTACGGCGAGGTCGAGCACTACGACGACTTCGCCGAATATAACGAACGAGGGTTCCGGCTCCTTGTTGCGAAGTCGATCAAGTTTCCGGACTTCTCCATCCCATGGCTTTCTCGCCGTCTTGAGCGGCAACAGCGCAAGGAGTGGCATGCCGCCAATCACTACCACTCGCCCCACAACGCCATCTTTGAGAGTCAACGAGCTGGAATCGAGGAGAAACTAAAGGCAACCTACGGTGACGATGTGGCTGTCTTCAAGGCATACAACTTCGTCGAGCCGTTTCTCCCGTCACAAGTACTCGCCGAGATTCGTAGCCAGGGGTACGAGCGGATCGTGGTGTACCCGTGGCTTGTGGTTGATTCGGTCTTCACCGGCGGCCTGGCTCTTCAGCAAATCAATGAGGCGCTGAACCCCGATGGAGCATGGGTCAAGGACATCCGTTACCTCCCGGCCTTCTGGGAACGTGCGGACTTCCAGGAGCTTCTGACTAGCCAGATCGAAGCCGAGGTTGCCCCGTTGCTCGAACGCTACGCTCCCAGCCAGGTCGGCATCGTGTTGTGCCTGCACGGGTGTCCGCTCGAGACCAAAGGAATGGAAACCGGTGTTCGCGACAGCACCGCTCTCTATTACGCCATGCAAGAGCGACTCATCCGTCGGTACCCCTTGATCAGCCCTGGTTGGATGAACCATCCCGTCCCCGGCAAATGGACCACTCCCGACGTCGATCAAGCGGCCAAGAATCTCATCGGCCTCGGCGCCAGGGCATTGGTGTTTGCACCGGTTGGCTTCGTGACCGAGAACCATGAGACGCAACTCGACATCGGTTATACCATCGA
>CAJQPD010000302.1 GCA_905480085.1 uncultured Acidimicrobiia bacterium | reverse complement strand
CCTTCGTGTCGATCGTGGCGACGTTCTTTCCCGCCCGCAGCACGGTAACGCGGTCCGAGAAGGCAAGTACCTCGTCGAGTTTGTGAGAAATAAACACAACCGCTCGTCCGTCGTTGGCGAGGTGACGGAGGGTGACTCCCAATTCGGCACTTTCCTGGGGAGTGAGCACTGCCGTAGGTTCGTCGAGGATGAGGATCTCGGCACCGCGGTACAGGAGCTTGAGAATCTCAACCCGTTGTCGGAGTCCGACGGAGAGTTGCCAGATTTCCGCCGTCGGATCGACTCTCAGCCCGAACCGTTCGCCAAGGGCCGCTACCTCGCCCTCGACCGCTTTCATGTTCGGAATGAATCCAACCGCTTCCACTCCAAGAATCACGTTTTCGGCGACGGTCTGGTTGGGTACCAGCTTGAAGTGCTGGTAGACCATCCCGATTCCCAACCGGATGGCAGCCCGCGGAGAGTGAATATCCACCTTCTGGAGAGGCTTGCCGCCGGTGGCCAACTCGATGTGACCCTCGGTCGGACGGTACAAGCCCACCAGGCAACTCATCAGCGTGCTCTTGCCGGCACCGTTCTCCCCCAACAATGCGTGGATCTCACCGCGTCGAACGGTGAGATCCACGTTTTCGTTGGCAATGACACCGGGGAACCGTTTGGTGAGGCCGCGAATCGCGACCGCGACCTCACCTCCGTCCGGTTCCGATGTCATCCGTGTTTGTTCCCTATCCCGCCGGGATTTCCCCGACGACACCCTTGACAAAGAAGAACATCCCGAGCATGGCTCCGTCATCCATACACGTGCCTTCGGCAACCTGTTCGGTACCGGCCTGGTCGACAATGGGTCCACAAAAGACGTCAAAGTCGCCTGCGATCATCTCAGCCTTCTTGGCTTCGACCAGGTCAATGGTTTCCTGAGTGACCGAAGGACCATACGAGGCCAGGTCGACGACGCCGGTATCGAGACCGCCCCACCACGACTCGTCACCCTGATAGGTGCCGGCCCGTATCTCTTCGACCAACGGCACATACTTTTTGGCCCAATTCCAAATCGGGGCGCTCAGCAGGGAATCTCCAACGAAGGACCGACTGTCCGTGTTGTAACCGACCGAGAAGGCACCCCGATCGGCGGCGGCCTTCTGCGGTTCGGTGGTGTCCTGGTGCTGGGCGATGACATCGGCACCTGCATCCAACAATGCTTCAGCGGCTTCCTTCTCTTCTGGCGGACCGAACCACGTGTTCGTCCACACCACCCGAACCTCGGCATCAGGATTGACCGATTGCACGCCGAGCGTAAACGCATTGATACCCCGGATCACTTCCGGGATCGGGAATGCTGCGACGAAGCCGATGATGTTCGACTCTGTCTGGGCTCCGGCGATCATCCCGGTGAGGTACCGCGGTTGGTACATGCGGCCGAAGATATTCGACATATTGGCTGCGGACTTGTACCCGGAAACATGCACAAATTGCACCTCAGGGAACTCCGCCGCCACTGTCAACGTCGGGTCCATGAACCCGAAGGACGTGGTGATGATGATGTCATTCCCGGCCTGCGCGAACTCACGAATGACTCGCTCGGCATCAGGCCCTTCCGGGACATTCTCGATGTAGGTCGTTTCCACGCCGTCAAGGGCGTCAACCGCCATGCGGCCCTGTTCGTGCGAATACGTCCAACCGAGGTCGCCGATCGGCGCCACGTACACGAAAGCCACCTTCGTGACCTCGCCGCTCGCGGTGGCATTGGTGGTGTCAGTCGCTGCCGCGGTCGTCGTGGTGGCGTCGTCGCCCCCACAAGCCGCCAGGGCGAGCAGTAGAGCTATCAGTAGGGCGCTCAGTCGTCCAAATTTCACGTTTACTCCTCCATTGTCAATGTCAACTCATTGTTCGCTGCAGCCGTCTGTTCCGAGACGCGCAAACCAGACTGCCACACTGTCCTCACACATAACGATTCAACGCCGGATTCATTTATCGAGCGGGATCGGCCACCCTTCGTCCGCGTGGAATATTTCGGCGAGTCGCGCCACATCCGCTTCGAAGCCTTCGGCGGCGGTGATGGTGAATCCACTGGTAGATCCCGCCACCAGAAATCCTTGGCCGACACTCGCCGCGAACCTGGCCGGATCAACATAGATCTTGGGCTTGATCTGAGCCGGGTCACCCACCTCGGGGCAAAAGACCATGCAATTGCCGCATTCATTACATGCTTCGGCAAGCACGAAATATTGTTGCCGACCCGGGATCTCCATCGACGCGGGGGTTGGCAGTCGGAAAAACGCATCGTTGGGGCAGACGGTCACGCAAAAGTTACACGCGACACATCCCCACATCTCAAGATTGTGATCGACATGGCGGGGCAACTTCTCGTTCCCTGCGAGGTGATACGTCGAGTTGAGGTCCCCCGTCAAGATGGCGCTCATGTGGGCGTGGGCGGCCCCTCGAAATCCGGCCGCTCTTGCCTCGTTCCAAACGTGGCGCCGCCAGGTGGCGAGCGAATGACAACCGGCCGACCGCATGTCGTCGGCCAATCGGGTCAACATCGGTGCCAACCGGCCATAACCACCGGGTTTGAGGAGGTCGGAACAGACCGTCGCCGGCCGCACCCCCATGCCAATCGCCTGGGAGAGGTTCTCTTTGTTGATTCCCGCTGAAAAGCTCACCTGTACGTCTCCTCGATGACCTTCGACCATGAACGTGTCTGGGAGCGCCGAGATGAGCTCGTCGAGGAGTGCAGTGGCCAGAACATGCAACGGCGGACCGGACAAATACATGGGATCATCGGGAAGGAAATCCTTGTGATTTTCCACGACCAGGGTATTCGTCAGTTTGATACCGAACTTGCGTCCCCGTTCGGCGGCATACGACCGCAACTCTTCGATGAGAGCCACCCCACGATCAAATTGCAGGTCATCGGTGAAGGACTGCCGGTTGAGCCGAATATGTTCGTAGCCAAGCTGCTGTTGAACGATCTCACAGACCCTCCCGAAGCCAAGCAACGTCGGGTTGAGCTTCACGATGACGTCAAGACCGTGATGATCCATAAGGTATTTGGTAATCGATTCGATCTCATCGGGAGGACACCCATGGAAGGTCGACAACGTCACGGTATCGGCGATGCGGGTCGGAAAAGCGATATCCCGCAGGTCGCCGAACGACTCGGGGATCAACGGCCGAAGCCGCTCGATCTCGACTGAGGCGTCCATCATGGACGTGATGAACGCCTCAACCTTCGGACTCGATATCCCGGCCAGGTCGTAACCAACCGACATGTCGAAGACCAGGGGTCCGGGGTCACGCCCCACATGGGGGCGGAGCGGGTCCCACTGTTTGAGGATATGAATCATCATCCACGCTTTGACATACTCTTCGAGCGACTCGTGGACCTGTAATTCCTGGCTCCACTCGATGTTGAAGCCAATCGTCTCCATATCGATGCACGGTCGGGCGATGTCCAGGTCGTCCATGACCTGGATTGTCTTGAGTTCGAAAAGGCGGGCACCGCCCAACCACGACAAAACAATGTTCTGGGCCAATTGGCTGTGCGGGCCGGCGGCGGGCCCGATCGGGGTGGCGGCCGGCCTGCCAAGGAAGTCGAAGGTGAGATCGACATCGGGGTCAGGTTTCCAGTACCGAGCAGTCGGTAAATCAAAGATCCGGTTTCGGCTGGCAAATTCGTGAGCGACCCGTCGCAACAGCACATCCAGCGGGAACGGGGTAAGCGGTGGAACCTTGGGGGCCATGATTTCCTCTCCTAAAGCCGGGCGTGGAGGCGGGCAGCCTGTTCGGATGCTTTGGCGCGAATCTCTACGGGATCGACCATCGTCGGAACCCCGTCTTCAAGAACCACCTGGCCGTCGATTTCGACCCGGATCGGTCTAATGCCCGAAGTAAACGCCAGATGCCAGGGATCCATCGGTTGATATGACCAGGTGACCAAGTCCTCTTTGGCTTCTGGCATGAGATCCCAGCCAGTCTCAAGCCACGACCAGGCCGTGTCGGGAGAGGCGGTAACGTCGACCGACCGCTGCATGACGTAGGCGAGCCGGAACGATTCGATGACGTTGCCCCCGATCCCGTCAGTCCCGAGAGCGACCGGGTTCCCAAACCGGGCGGGGTTGGCATACCCGACCGCGTTGTTCAGGTTGGACATCGGATTGTGAAGGATCGTGCCTTTCAATTCATGATCAGAGGGCAGGTGCACACAATGCGCCAGCAGCCACTTGTCATTCGTCAGACCCTCCAGTTTGGCCGGGGCGTCACGATCTTCGGGACCCTCACAGACATGTATGTGGACGCCCACCCCCAACTGGTCGGCCAGGTCGGCAGCCGCGGTCAAAGTCTCCTGAGAACACGTGAACGAAGCGTGAATACCGACCAGCCCGTTGCCACCCTCGGAAATGAAGCGACGATTCTCTTCCAGACCCCGTCGCGCTCCATCCGGTCCATGACGATCTGTCACGCCGTAGGCAGTACGGACCCGGACACCCACCTCGGCGCAAGCCCGGGCAACCACCGACAAGCTGCCTTCGATGGCGTTGGGAGATTCATGATGATCGATGATGCCGGTGGTTCCGGCTTCAAGGGCCTCGAGGGCGGCCAGCTTCGCAGACCACTCGATCATGTCAAGATCCAGGGCGGTGTCGAGACGCCACCAGATCTGCTCCAGAATTCCTTGAAAAGTCGTTGCGGTCTCGGGAGGGGCGGGCATCCCGCGCGCCAGCGACGAATACAGGTGGTGATGGGCGCAGACGAGACCGGGTGTCGTATCCACTTAGCCGACTTTCAGGCCAGTGATCGCCGGTTCGATCATGACAAATCCACCGGTGAGTGCGTGTTGATCGGAAGCCGGCTCCGGCGGATCCCGTCCACTTCGTAGAGGGCCTGGGCGACCGCACCGGCGGTGGGTACGAGTCCGATTTCTCCTACGCCTTTGATCCCATATGGCGCTCGGGGCTGCGGTACTTCAACGAGGATGACTTCGATTTCGGGGATGTCCTTGGGACGAAGGATCCCGAGGCTTCGCAACGTCATGTTGGTGGGTCGACCATCGGCGTCGGTTGGGAAGTCTTCGGTGAGGGCATATCCAAGACCCATATGGACAGAGCCTTCCACTTGCCCTTTGCACAACTGCGGGTTTACGGCCCGCCCGACATCGTGGGCGGCCACCACCTTCTCGATCTTGCCGGTCGACTTATCGGCGATGACGATTTGAGCCGCGTAGCCAAACGCGGAGTGAAGAATGGGGTTTTCGAGTCCGTCGGAGAGCTTGTTCGTCCAATCGACCCGGTACTCACCCTCGTAATCGATGCCTACCTGGCAACCATCGGCGATGGCCACCTGACAGGCAGCCTGCACCGATCCGGCTCCCATGAGTGTGCCCCGCGATCCGGTGGTCTGACCTGCTCCGAGTTCACGGGTAGTGTCGACTACCACCCTGATACGGTTGGCTTCGATCCCGAGCTCCTCGGCAGCCACCTGCAACGCGACGGTGTGGATTCCTTGCCCCATTTCAGTCCAGCAATGCCGGACTTCGACGATGCCATCTTCTTCAAAGCGGACCACCGCCCGAGCCACCTCGAGGAAGCCGTTTCCGAGACCGGAGTTCTTGAGTGCCAGACCAAGGCCGACCGCTTTGCCGGCGGCCCGGGCTTCGTCGTAGGGACCCTGAATCGCTTCTAAACAAAGTCGGACTCCGGCCGAGCCGTCATCCATGACCTGACCGGGTCCCCAGACGACTCCAGGTTCAATGGCGTTGCGGCTGCGCATTTCCCATCCACTGATCCCGACCTGCTCGGCCAGCCGATCCATAACCCCTTCCATGGCAAATTGCGCCTGGTTGGCGCCAAACCCGCGGAACGCACCGCACACTGAGTTGTTGGTCCGAACGGCGGTCGCTTGTACGTCGATGTTCGGCACAACGTATGGTCCGCTGGCGTGACCGGCCGCCCGTTCCAGTACCTTCATGCCAACCGAGGCGTACGGTCCGGAATCGCCGATCATCCGAACTTTGAGTCCGACCAGTTTGCCGTTCTCGTCACATCCAGCTTGGGTTTCGATACGAATGGGATGCCGCTTGGCGTGCATGAAAAAGCTCTGTTCACGGGTGATGGTGCACTTGACCGGCCGACCAGACAGGTGGGCAGCCAGGGCCGTCTGCGCCTGGTTGGACATGTCCTCCTTGCCGCCGAACG
>CAJQPD010000301.1 GCA_905480085.1 uncultured Acidimicrobiia bacterium | reverse complement strand
CGGCAAGGCGAGGAACACAAGTATCGAGGACAGTACGAGAATCGCCACTGACCTGGCGGCGGCTTTGGTCGCTCCAGGCGTGATGGAGGCCACGGGGTTTCCGAGGGGTGGGAGGTCGGCGATTGAGCTGCGGTAGGCAAGCATGAGGGACACCATCACGCCGACTGACCAGAGGGCGATGAAGATCCCGAGGGTCGACGAAATTGACAGGGCGGCGGTGATGGCCATCATGGCCGCCGACGATGCCAGGGAGAACATCAGGTCCCGACGGGCCGGCACGTGGAGCGAGTGAATGACTTGCACCCACAAGAAAAGTTCGGCCAGAGGGACCTGAATATCAACCAGACCGTCCTGGAACGACGAAACCAGCTCTCCGAAGAACCCGATGACCGAGATGATCAATGCGATGGCGAGGACCGCTTTAAGTTTCAGGGCGTCGGCGTGTCGCATGCGATATGAGAGCAGGAAGCCTGCCGGGATGCCCACGACTGCGACCAGGGCAGGGGCGGTACGCACAAATCCCTGGGCGATTAGAGCCAATACCGAGACGATAACTGTGATACCGACGGCGACTCTCACGGCGGTGAAACGTTCGGGCTCTGTGGCAAGGTTCGCTTGTCGGATCGCTTCGGTAAGTTTCATGGCACGTTGACGATCGTGACGGGTCGTTCGTTCTCTGGAAGTTCTGCAGGGCGACCATTGGTGGCGTGCGCCAGTCGCCGCCCGGCTTCGAGCATGGAACCGACCGCACCGCCGTGCGGGCCGCTTCGCTCGGCTGTCAGCAGTCGGACCGGGACCCCCGCAGCCAGTCCCTTCTGCACATGCCCGTAGGCGATGCCGGCTCGCCGGTCAGCTTCGTCTGGAGCGCAGTTGAGATCGAGGCGGACCACGAGGTGGGGGGCGTCGGGTGACTCCAGTTCCTTGATCATGGGTTGGTTCAGGCGAGCAGTCGCCGGCCAATGGATCATGCGAAGGGAGTCGCCCTGCCGATAGTCGCGGATTGAACGAACCGTCTCACCCGCACCCACCCGCCGTCCGATCGCTTCCGAACCGGTGGCAGGACTTGCGGTGGTGTCGGCGAACGCAACCGGCTCGACTCGTGGTGCCACCGCTACCGGGGTTGGTAGAGCGACGACAATCTGGCGGCTCGCCCACACCAGACCCACCGGCGAGGCGGTCGATACCTCAGCCACCATTTGAGTGATGACCCCTCGTCGGTCGGCGATTGCCTGGAGCTCGCCGACCTTCGGAACGTTCGCCCCGACCCATTCAGAAGCCGGTTTGAGAAGGCGGACCTGTACAGACGAGGAGTTGCCACCGACTGCCAGCTTGATCGAGAACGGTCGGCCGGCGACGGCATCGCTCGGGGCGGTTGCGGAGATGGTGACGCGCCGGATGGCCAACCGCGGCCCAATTGCCCCGATGGCGAGGAGCCCGGTTGACATCGCGAGTAGGACGGTAAGCCATCCGGCGCCGGTGGTACGAGAGGCGACGAGGAACGCGGCCGCGAGCGCCCCGATGGCGTACACCCCCCGGGTAGGTCGTACGCGAACCCGTTTGTTACCCACGGGGAACGGTGACGGAGCGAAGCACGTCGTCCATGATCGATCGCGCCGCGGTCACGTTGGTCCCTCCTGACAGGATGATCCGATGTGACAGCACAGAACCGGCGACGGCCTTTACGTCATCAGATGTGACGAACCGTTGGCCGACGGTGGTGGCATGGCCGCGCGCCACGGCCAGCAGGCCAAGACTGGCGCGGGGGGAAGCTCCGAGAGAGATCTCTGGATGGTGACGGGTGGCGGTGACGATATCGAGGATGTAATCGGCGACAGCTTCGCTGCAATGCAGGCTGCGAACTTCCTGAATCGCCCTGGCAAGGTTCTCGGGGCTGACGACTGCCTCCAATCCGGAGAGCTGACCGGCTCCTCCATCGCCCATCAGAAGGCCACGCTCTGTTTCCCGGTCAGGCAAGCCCATTTCGAAGATGGCGCTGAACCGATCGAGTTGCCCTTCGACGAGGGGAAACGTTCCGGCGTGTTCAAAGGGGTTTTGGGTAGCGATCAGAAAGAAGGGGGCGGGCAGGGGGTGAGTGGTGCCGTCGACCGATACTTGTCTTTCTTCCATGGCCTCAAGGAGAGCGGCCTGGGTACGGGGAGTGGCGCGGTTGATTTCATCAACGATCACGACGTTGGCGAAGATCGGGCCCGGACGGAAGTGCCAGGACTCCGTTGATCGGCGGTAGATGGCAACGCCGGTGAGGTCGGCAGGCAAGAGGTCGGGGGTGCCTTGCACCCGCCGAAACGTCCCACCGATGGAGGCTGCCAGAGACTTGGCGAGGAGGGTCTTGCCAACGCCCGGAACGTCTTCTACCAGGATATGGCCGCCGGAAAGCAGGGTGGCGATGATGAGGCGGAGTTCGGTGGGCTTGCCGCGAATGACTCTCGAGAGGTTGTCGAACAGGGTGGAGGCAACCTGGGAGCCGAGCGGGGCTCCGGCAAGCACGGTAGGGACGGCGGGCGGCGCTGATTGCATCTGTTATGTATCGGCACGATTGGGCGACCGATTTAGGGTCGTGTTGCCGGAATTTCAAGTCGCAGGTATCAGCTCCGGCTGGTGTTCGCCGGCGTTGCGCTGGATCAATGAGATCGCCCCAAGAATCATCACGGCACCGAGGGCTTGACCCAGCGTCAGCTGCTGGGCGAGGAACGCCCATGCCAATACTGTGGCGACGAGCGGCTCCCAGGTTGCCGTAAGGCCAATCAGTGGAGCCGGCGCCATGCCGAGAGCCTTGATTTCCAGGGCAAACGGGACGATCGTACCGATCACGATTACTGCTGCCAGTTGCCACCAGGCCGTCGCGGAGAGATCGGTGGGAAACGTCCAAATCGGAACAGCGACCAGCCATATGAGTGCAGCCACGCCGAAGCCGTACGCCATGATGGCAGGAGAACTGAGGTTGCGGCTCAGTCGCTCTGCCAGGGCCAAATAGAACGCAAAGGCGATCGACGACGTGATCCCGGCTGCCAAGCCAGGCAGGTTGAGCGCGGCGCCTTCAAACGCCTGCGCAACCAGTGCCACGCCGACCAGAGCCACGCCGGCCGCCATCCAGGCCACAGCGGGGACGGCATCGCCGCGCACCCAGCGGTTCCAGGCCAGCAAATAGACCGGAGCGATGAACTGAATGGTCGCCCCCGGGCCGACGCCGATCAGATCGATGGCCAGGTAGAAGGAATAGGTCACGGTTGCGAGCGAAACCCCGAAGGCGATCACCCATCGCCATGTGTGGCGGTCGGGAACCTCGCCCTTCCAGATCACGTACGGCAAGAAGGCCAGTGCGCCTGCGACGGCTCGCACCTCGGCCACCCGGATCACGGACACCTCGGTAAAGACGGCTGCAGCCAGGACGCCTGCAATACCCCACATGGTTGCGGCGACGAGCGCCAGGGTGATACCAGTCCGAGTCCGCATCCTGTACAGAGTAGGTGATCGATGGTTCGGTCGTGATTGGACCCGACTCCCGCCGCAGTTACGCTGAGATTTCAAGGAGGATGGTTCCGTGGCAGAAGACCTGAAGTTATATATTGCGGGAGAGTGGGTGGACGGGTCGAGTGGCGAGCATTACGAGCTCATGTCGCCTGTGACCGGGGAACACCTCGCCAATGTTCCCGTCGCCAACCAGGCCGATATCGACCGGGCGGTCCGCTCGGCGCGCCAGGCTCAGGACGAATTCCGACACTGGTCGGCGGTCGAGCGAGCCGAACTCTGTCTCCGGATCGCTGATGAGATCGAACCCCTCATTAAGGCAGTCGCCCGAATCCAGACGTTGGAACAGGGCAAGCCGTACTACTCCGAATCGCTCGACGACATCGCCGAGGCGAACCAATACTTCTACAACGCGGCCGAGGATGTAAAGCGACTCATGGGAGAGGTCATACCGACTTCATCGCGGACCAAGCGCATGTTCACCTTCCATCGACCCGTTGGCGTTTGGGCAGCGATTACACCATGGAACTTCCCGGTGACGATTCCCTTGGAGTACATCGGGCCGGGTTTGGCGACCGGCAACGCAGTGATCACGAAACCGCCATTTAACACTTCGTGGAGTCTTCTAAAACTGGCTGAGGCCTTTGATGCGGCTGGCGTTCCAAAGGGCCTTCTTTCGATCGTCCCGGGTGCGGGAGCGATCGGTGAGGCATTGGTTACCCATGACGGCATTGACGCAATCGGCTTCACGGGGTCGTCCGAAACCGGACGTCGGATTCTCTCGCAGATGGGTATCAAACGCTCGATCATGGAGATGTCAGGGAACGGCCCGACGATCGTGACCGCCGATGCAGATATTGAAGCAGCTGCCGAAGCCGCCGTCTACGGGAGTTACTACAACGCCGGCCAGGTGTGCTGTGCAACCGAGAGGGTCATCGTGGTCGACGAAGTTCACGAAGCGTTTGTTGCTGCCACGCTCGAGGCGGCCAAACTGGTGAAGCTTGGCGATCCGTTCGACGAGGCGACCAACATGGGTCCTCTCAACAACGAAGCGACCGCGGCCAAGATGGATCGTCACATTGCCGACGCGCAAACCAGGGGAGCCGAAGTCCTGGTGGGAGGCGGCAGGGCGAGTGGGTTTCCGACGGATCTCTACTACGAATTCACCGTGATCGACCGTGTACCCGAAGCCAGCGAGGTC
>CAJQPD010000300.1 GCA_905480085.1 uncultured Acidimicrobiia bacterium | reverse complement strand
GGTTTCAACCGCGGTCCTCCGCTGATCGAGAGCGACAAGCACGACAATGCCATCGTCAAGGCCGGACTTGCCGACTCCCCAGGTATTGCCGATCTCCTGAGCGAGTCCGTTCGGGTCGTCAGCCGATTGGACGATGACGACTGCGATTTGGTGTCCGTACTGATTGACGATCCCGTCGATGAGTCGCTCGAGGTTGGCGTCGTCACGGATGACGCCTGCGGTGTCGGTCATCCAACCATCGCATACGATCCCCGCCACCTCTGGACAGTCGACCGTCTGAGCTCCGACCACACCCGCCATTGGAACTGCTGCCGCGAGGAGGAAAACGATTACGAAGAAGCGTTTGGCCATGGTCACATCCCAGAGCCTACCTAGGCGGACCGGCTAATTCGGAGAAAGGAAAAGCCCGAATCTCCGGGACCTGCGGCCGATGAACCCCTACGCTGTCCGCCGAAGAGGAGCCAGATTGAGCGAGATCGTCAAGAATGACAAGAAAACCATCTTCGGATGGGCCATGTACGACTGGGCGAACTCTGCGTACGCGACCACCTCTGGAGCCATCGTGGCTCCGTTCTTCACTGGTTCAATCGTCCCGGAAGATGGCTACTGGGGTATGACCGGCGGAGCGATCTGGTCGTTCCTCGTCGCTGGCGGAGCCTTCGTTCTGTTCCTCATCATGCCGATCCTGGGGGCGATGGCAGACTTTTCGTCGGCTAAACGTGCCTATCTCCGGGTGTTTGCATTTCTCGGAGCCGGGTTCACGTTCGCCATTTTCTTTGTCCCATCGGGCTCGGTGCCGCTGTTCCTGATGGTATTCATCGTTTCCCAGGTCGGCTTCGTCGCCGCCAACGTCTTTTACGACGGATACCTGCCGATCATCGCTACCGACGAAACCATCGACCGGGTGTCGTCGAAGGGTTTCGCTCTTGGCTACATCGGCGGCGGAATCTATGTGCTGTTCGCGTTCGTCCTCATCGTCCTCGCCGACCGGGAGGTGATCGGCCTGAGTCTCGACATGGCCACCCGCATCTCCATCGCCGGAGCCGGCGTTTGGTGGGTCCTCTTCACGATCTATGCCCTGAAACGATTCCCCACCGACGGCGTATCCCAGCCAATACCAGCCAAGTATGCCGGGCAACCCGACGTCGTGGCTTACGCCAGAATCGGCCTGGCTCGCACCATCAAGACCGGGCTCCGTTTGCGACAGTTCCCGCAACTCCTGCTCTTCATTCTGGCTTTCATGTTTTACAACGACGGCACCCAAACCGTGATCAACATTTCCGGGGCCTACGCCGAAGACACCCTCAACCTGTCGCTTCAGGAAGTCATCATCGCCTTCCTGATCGTTCAGTTCATCGCCTTTGGGGGCGCATACGCTTTCGGTTGGATCTCTGGGAAGATCAACCCGAAACGGGCGATCCTTTTCAATCTGGTCATCTGGGTCGGCCTGGCGGTTAGCGCCTACTTCCTGCCAGAAGGTGAAGCTGTCCCCTTCTTCATGCTCGCCGCAGTCGTAGGATTTGTTCTCGGCGGGGTCCAGGCGTTGTCTCGCAGTTTGTACGGAACGATGATTCCCGAAGAAGCCGCTGCCGAGTTCTACGGGTTCTTCTCGGTCTTCTCGAAGTTCTCAGCCATCTGGGGACCGTTGCTCTTCGGTATCGTCACCGCCCAAACCGGCAGCGGCCGCAACGGGATCATCTCCGTCGCGGCGTTCTTCATCATCGGCGGGTTCCTGCTTACGAGGGTAGATGTCGATGAGGCCAGAGCCAGCAAGGAACGCTGGCACTTCGAAGGCGCCGACGTCGACGCCTGATCCCGTCGGCGTCAGCGCGGGTCCGATCGTTTCGTCAGCTGGGCGGGTCGAGGGTGGGAAACCCTGCAGGGTCAGCGCATCCTTCCAACAAGTTCACCTCGTTGAGTAGGTAGCCACCACCGAACGAGACCGCCTCGCCGACCATGCCAATGCAGTAATGACGCCCGTCGGCCATGACCCCAACCAGCAACACCGAGTCTCCGTCGAGCTCAATCCCGATCACGCCAGGAGCTAGGTTCGTCAAGCCGGCTTGCCACCCATCGATCAAGCCGAGCTGCACCATGCCATCTAGTTCATCGGTTCCGAAGGCACCGTCGCCGGCGCGAACACGTTGCAGGGATGCCTGAACCTCCTGCAGGTCGCTTTGCAGCTGCGACGGATCCGACGGGTCTACCCCGTTCAGGAACGCAAAATATTCATCTTGGGTTACCGTGTTCAGAGGGCGGTCGATCGGCCCAATCTCGCCCTCCCAGTTGTACGAGAAAAACAACTCCTTCGTGTCGGGAGCGTCGCCCAGCAGTCCACTTCCTCCAATTATGAGCCCTTCACCGTTCACCCACCATGAGAAAACGCGGGGAGGGCCGGCGGCATACTCGAAACCCGCCCGACCGTCGAACTCTCCGGGACCGACCAGCAGAAAGTCACCGAGTCGGAAGTCGAAAGGCTCAAGGTTTTGAGCCGCAATGGCTCCTGGCTCAAAAAAGTCGTTGGCCAGCTCAGCGAAGGTGGCACTGGCCTCCACCAACGCTCCTCCGGGAGTCGGGCCAAATCTGGCCCATACCGAACCATCGATGAGGACCACTTCGATCTCATCACCGTCGGCCATGCCGAAGATACGTCCGGCTTCCGGTTCACGTTGATAGGTATAGATAGCCTCTTGGTTCATACCGTCGCCGGCGATTCGAAACGCCACCTCGTACCGATCGACGTCGAGGCGCCCGAATAGGTCAAAAGCGGAGATGTCGAGCACTTCGGGCAGGTCAACTGCCGGGGCCGCCACCAACGTGGTGGAAGGTGAACTAGCAGCCGCCGGTACGGTCGGCGTCACCGCCGGGAGCTGCAGGGGCGGGAGGGTCGGCGCGGTACGTTCGAGGGCGACCTCTCCCCCGCAAGCCACGGTGCCGATAACCAGCACCAAACCCATCACCAGGCGTGATCCCCGCATCCGGCACAGTGTAGATCCACTGACACGTCAGACAATGGTCGCTACGATGCTGTCATGAACGACGAACCCACACCCGACGCTGACGGCCTCGACGAACTCGGCCTCGAATCGACCGAAGGTATCGACATCACGGATGGAGAGATGCTTCCAGCCTCCATGGACGAAACCGCCGGGATGGAGACATCTCCTGCGGACGAGCCGGCCCCTGCCGCCCCGGCTACCCCAACCACGATTTACAAGGGCTCGGGCTTTCGATGGTCGATGCTGTTCGGCGCCATTCTTCTGGCGGTCGTCATCATCCTGGTCGTCCAAAACACCGGAACCGTCGAATTCAAGTTTCTGCAATGGAGAATTAGCGCCCCGCTGGCCGGAATCCTTCTCGGAACCACGCTGGTTGCGGTGATCATCGACGAAATCGTCGGTTATGTGATCCGGATGCGACGCCGCAAGGTGAAGCAACAACTGGCAGAACTCAAAAAACTCAAAGCTCAGCTCAACCCTCCAGTTGAACGACGCCGGTTCGGCAAAAAGAACTCGTGACCGAACGCCTCGTGGTGATCGGCGGTGACGCCGCCGGCATGTCAGCCGCGTCCCAGGCCAGGCGTCGTCGTACCTCGGACGATCTGATCATCGATGTGTTCGAAATGACTCAGCGGGTTAGCTATTCGGCCTGCGGCGAACCGTATTACATCTCGGGTGACGTCCCCAATATCGAGCAGCTCATTGCCCGTACCCCCGCCCAGTTCAGCCAGCAAGACATCAGCGTCCACCTTGGAAACACCGTCACTGAAATCGACACGGATAGCCGGACGATCACCGTACTGAATGGTCACGAATCCCGGGTAGTTCCCTTCGACCAGCTCGTCTATGCCACCGGTGCCCGACCGGTTCGACCACCCATCGAAGGCATCGACCTGACCGGTGTGTTCCATCTCAAGACCCTCGACGACGCAGAGGCGATCAAGGCCGCCGCCGCTCATGCCAAGAACGCGGTCGTGGTGGGGGGCGGGTACATCGGCTTGGAAATGGCCGAAGCGTTTCACGTGCGCGGTATCACCACCACGTTGGTCACGTCGGGAACGGTCGTGATGAACCGATCAATCGATCAAGATCTGGGAGCAATCGTGACCGCAGGCATGCGGGAACGCGGCATAGCGGTCCAACCCGGTCACCGGGTCAACTGTCTGGCAGACGAGCAAGGTCACGTCCGAGGAATTCAACTCGACGGCTCCGTCCTGGAGGCCGACATCGTCATCCTGGCGCTTGGAACGGAACCGGTGTCCGAACTCGCAGCCGAGGCAGGCATTCGGATCGGCCCGACCGGAGCGGTTGCGGTGGACAATCGACAACGCACATCCGTCGAAGGTATCTGGTCGGCGGGCGACTGTGCCGAAGCGCTCCATCGAATCACGGGCCGACCCGCCAACGTCCACCTGGGAACGGTCGCCAACAAACAAGGACGGGTCGCCGGCATCAACATTGGTGGAGACGAGGCCACGTTCCCTGGAATCCTCGGAACGGCGATCACGAAAGTTCTCGACATCGAAATCGCCCGCACTGGATTGAGCCAGGCTGAGGCCGAGATGGCCGGAATCGAAGCGGTGACCGCCATCACTGAATCCACCACCATGGCCGGATACTGGCCGGAGTCAACCGACATGACTCTCAAGGTCACTGCTGAACGACGCACCGGTCGTCTACTTGGAGCGCAGATCGTCGGCGGCCGGTCGGCCGGCAAACGTATCGACACGCTCGCAACCGGGATATGGAATGAAATGGATGGCCTGGCCTTCTCGATGATGGACCTCTCATATGCACCGCCCTTCTCGGGGACCTGGGATCCGGTTCTGATCGCCGCCCGCCGCGCCTACGAAAGGGCTATGTGAGAGCGGCGGGATTCCTCCTCGCCGCCACTATCGCCGGCGCGTGTGTATCCCCCCAGGCCCGACCGTCGGCTAGCTCGGGAGATCCTCAGCCCATCACGTTCGAGATTCCCCCGGCACCGGCCGAAGCCAGAACCGCCACCGTGCTGTATGTCCAGGATGGTGATTCCTTCAGGGTCGAGATTGACGGCCAGGAGGAACGGGTACGCCTGATTGGTATCAACTCCCCCGAACAAGGCGAATGCTTCGGTCGGCAAGCTCGCGCATTGCTCGACGACTTGATCGGGGGCCAACACGTTTTGGTGGGTACCGATGTCGAGGAATTCGACCAATACGGCCGCATCCTGGGGTACGTATGGTCGGGTGACGTCTTCGTGAATGCCGAACTGGTTCGGCAGGGCGCTGCCCTAGCGAGAGGCTACGAGCCAAACACGACGTTGCAGGCGGTACTCGACGGGGCAGAACAGATTGCCCAGGAAGAGGAAACCGGGATGTGGTCTTCGACAGCCTGCGGGTCAACCGAGCACTTTGAGGTGACCATCACCGGGATCAACGCCGACGCCATCGGACGAGACAACGAGAATCTGAATGGTGAGTGGGTCACTATCGAATCCAATCACCCAACCGTCGTCGACCTATCCAAGTGGACCGTAAGAGACGAATCGTCCGTGCATCGCTACACGTTCGGTTCCGGAGTTCTGATAGCCCCGGGAGAGTCATTGGTTCTCTATACAGGCTGTGGGCCGGATCGGTCACCCGAGTTCTACTGGTGCAACGACACTCCGGTATGGGATAACGCAGGCGATACCGGCTTCCTTCTGGATGCCAACGGATCGATTGTCGCTCAGTACGGGTATTGATTCTCGCCGGGCAGTGGACGTATACCGGACATCAGGTAGGGCTGAGCTGTTATACATACGCCGTACTACCAACGATGAAGGGACGAACCACCCATGGCATTCATGGATACGATCAAGAATATGTTCGGAAAAGCCAAAAATGTTGCAGCCGAGGCTGCCGAGAGCGCCGGCGACGCCGTGGAAAAAGCCAAAGACATGGCCGAGCATCTGGGTGAAGGTGTAGGCGACATGGTCGAAGGCGCTATGGACAAAGCTGAAGGCGCCCTCGGCAAGGCCAAAGACGTCGCGGGCGATCTGGTCGAGAAGGCCAAGGACTCAGCTGGCGACGTGGTCGAAAAGGTCAAGGGTGGCGCCGCAACCGCTACCGATGCGGCCAGCGACACGGCCAGCGATGTGGCCGATGCCGCCGGCGACGCAGCGGACGACGCAACCGACGTCGTGAGCGATGCCGTGGACGAGGCCAAGAGCGAAGACGAGTAATCAGTAGTTGGTTGGAATCATCGGCGGGGGGCGGCCAGTACGTCCCCCGCTGGTATTGACAGAGCGCTAACGTCAATCGCATGAGCGACGTTGCGTACACCTCGAAGGTCAGAATCGAACGGGTTCGAGGCCCGATTCGCAAAGTATGGATGCCGTCCCTGGATGAGCCAATCAGCTTCGGAGTGCACGGAGCCATCGCCGAGCATTACGGCGTCGACCCTGAGGAATACCCACCAGACGCCACCACGATTGACTACGTGATTGCCGCCGCCGGCGGTTGACTGACGGGAACCTTCGGGGGCGCGCTGGAGGCGCGCGGCATCAACGCATCACACGGGGACCTGATCTCTGAGACGACCGGCGAGGTCGAGAAAGAGGGCAAAGTCCTCATAATCAAACGCATCCATGTCACCTACACGCTCAGAGGCGTAGAAGGCGACCAACGCGACACCGCAGAAAGAGTCCATGGCTTCCATGCCGATTTCTGTCCGGTGGCACGCTCGATTCAAGACTCCATCGAGATCACGACCGAACTGCAATTAGCCCCTTGAACCCCGGTGAGACCCTCAACGACGTAGCCCGCGACGAATGGGCAGATCCAGTCTTGGCAGCCATCAAGGCTGCCAAGGCATTGCTCGAACTTACTGAAGTGTCGTGGGCGGAGGCTGGCGTTGCCGCTGCGCAATCACTCCGGAAGCGGAGGTCCGACCAGGCCCTCCTACTGGCGGTCACCGAAGCTGCCATGGATTTGAATCCCGGCCGAACTGCTTTGGCCCTGCAGGCAATGATTGGTCGACTGGAAGATCCGCGCTGGTCGATGGACCTGGCCTATGAGGCGGCCCGCTTCCCGAGCCTGGGAGTCTTGTCGCTGGGATCGGGAACTCGGGCGGTGTTGCAGGCCGTAACCGAAGCGGCCAGCCCCGAGTTGCGGACCAGTAGCCGGGCGTTTCGAAGGGGCCTTCTCGAGTATGTCGCGCCCGTATCGCTGGTACCGGCCGAGACCGCAGACTGTGTGCTACTCCCGGTCGTCGCCCGCCACAATCAACGGCTGTGGACGACAGTGGGGTGCGCCCGTGCGGCGCGAGCGGCCCTGACCGCCGGACGGGCCGTCCTGCCGGTCGCACACCCTGCTTCCGCATTATCTCCACTCAGCCGACAAGTGTTTCGCCCGGCAGCCCACATCATCGACCTGGTCATCCAACCTGCCGGGTAGGTCAGGCCAACCCCTTCTGAGGCGCCACTAATGTGTCCCGAGACAGCTCACCTTGAGAGGAAAATATGGGCCGGGTATCGGAACGCATTGCTTCAATAGAACCGTCGGCTACGGTTTCAATCACCGCCACGGCCAAGGCGATGAAGGCTGCCGGCATCCCCGTTATTGGCTTCGGAGCCGGTGAGCCGGATTTCCCGACTCCTGATTACATCGTCGAGGCCGCCGTGGCCGCCTGCCGCGACCCGAAAAACCACAAATACACCGCTTCCTCGGGCTTGCCCGAATTACGTCAGGCCCTCGCCGACAAGACCAAACGGGATTCAGGACTCGCCCTCGAAGCTTCCCAGTTCCTCGTGACCGATGGCGGAAAGATGGCCGTGTTCGAGGCCTTCGCAACCCTGCTCGATCCGGGCGACGAAGTACTCCTCCCCACGCCCTACTGGGTCACCTACCCCGAAGCGATCAGGATGGCCGGTGGGGTCCCTGTGAATGTGATGACCGACGCATCAATGGGATTCAAAGCGACCGTCGAAATGCTTGAGAAACAGCTCACTCCGGCGACAAAGATCCTCTTGTTCGTGTCTCCTTCGAATCCGACCGGGGCGGTATACACCAAAGACGAGATTTCTGCTCTGGGGGCCTGGGCAGCCGAAAAAGGCTTGTGGGTGCTGACAGATGAGATCTACGAACACCTCGTTTATGGCGATGCCGTATTTGCGTCAATGCCAACGCTCGTGCCCGAGATCAGGGATCGATGTGTCATCGTGAATGGCGTCGCCAAAACGTATTCGATGACCGGATGGCGAGTTGGCTGGATGGCCGGCCCACCCGACATCATCGAGGCTGCGTCAAACATGCAATCGCACACAACAAGCAACGTCGACAACATCGCCCAGCGAGCGGCGTTGGCAGCAGTAAGTGGCCCGCTCGACGCAGTGGTCAGCATGCGAGCTGCTTTTGATCGGCGCCGCCAAACGATGGTTTCCATGCTCAACGCCATTGATGGCGTCGAGTGCATCGAGCCGGAAGGCGCCTTTTACGCTTTTCCGAATTTCGAGGGCATTCTCGGGCGTTCGATCAACGGTCACACGCCTACCACGACGCTGGATCTGGCGGCAGACATCCTGGAGTTCGCTCAGGTGGCAATCGTGCCCGGCGAGGCCTTCGGGGCACCGGGCTATGCCCGGATGTCATACGCTCTCAGCGACGAGGACCTCATCGAAGGCATAGAGCGAATCGCCCAGCTCCTCGCTTGACCTGGTCGGTTTTG
>CAJQPD010000299.1 GCA_905480085.1 uncultured Acidimicrobiia bacterium | reverse complement strand
GCGCAGGTGCTCACCGTCAAGCAGCGGCTTTTCGTTGACCGGTCGCGGTCGCTCGGGGCCGGCAACGCGCATCTGGTCGCCCGTCACATCCTCCCCAATGTGAGTGGGCTGATCCTGGCCAATGCCACGCTGGCAGTACCGATTTCCATCCTGACCGAAACGACCCTCTCGTTTCTCGGCCTCGGAGATCCCTCGTCGGCCTCATGGGGCAAGACGCTCGAAGAGGCGTTCGTCAACGGAGCGATGGTCAGGAACGCCTGGTGGTACTTCCTTCCGGCGGGCGTCGGCATTTTGGCGGTCGTGCTGGCATTCACCCTGATCGGAAGAACGCTTGAGGAGATCGCCGATCCACGGCTCGGGCAGGCACGATGAGCCGGCCGGTGCTTTCCGTCAAGGATCTGACCATCACGTACAACTCGTCGGCTGGTCCGGTGCCTGCCGTCCGGGGTGTTTCGTTTGACCTAGCTGTTGGTGAATCTCTTGGTCTGGCCGGTGAGTCGGGATGCGGCAAATCCACGCTGGCCAACTCCTTGCTCCGGCTACTGCCGGAGGGGACGGTCACATCGGGGGAGGTGACCATCGACGGCCAGGATCTGTTCGCCCTGTCGCCAGGGGGTCTGCGCGCCGTGAGGTGGACGACCGGTGCGATCGTTTTCCAGGGTGCGCTACATGCTTTGAATCCGGTGCAGACGGCCGGCCGGCAGGTCTGTGAGCCGATGCACATCCACGAGACGGTCGCATCCGACGATGAGGCGCGGGCCCGAAGCCGCCAACTCTTCGAACGGGTAGGACTGTCGGCAAATCTTCTGGAAGCCTATCCGCATCAGCTCTCCGGAGGTCAGCGGCAGAGAGTTCTCATAGCGATGGCCCTTGCCTGCGACCCGCAGCTACTGATCGCCGACGAACCAACGACCGCTTTGGACCTTATGGTCCAGGCGCAGGTTTTGGCGCTCATTGCCGAGTTACGAAAAGAGAGTTCGCTGAGTCTCATCTTTATCACCCATGACCTTTCGGTGCTCACCTATGTCGCCGATCGTCTAGCGATCATGTACGCCGGTCGGATTGTTGAGCAGGGGCCGAGCCTGGACGTCTTTCAGAACGCCACCCATCCGTACACGAAGGCGTTGGCGGCAGCCTTTCCCACCATTGGCGATCCAGCTTCCCGTCGGGCGCCGTCGGGTTTGGCGGGCGATCCTCCCACCCCGGGCGCTCTGCCGCCGGGTTGTCCGTTCCATCCCCGTTGCCCGCTCGCCGAAGACCGCTGTTCCACCATCGAACCAGATCTGCGTTCATCCGGTCCGGGCCGGGAAGCGGCCTGCGTGTTGATATGAGCGCCATCGTTTCTCTCAGGGATGTTTCTGTCCACTTCGGTTCATCGCGCGCCGTCGACGGAGTTTCGGTCGATGTCAAGCCGGGTGAAGTCCTGGCGCTCGTCGGCGAGTCAGGCTCCGGTAAGACGACGTTGATCCGGGCCATTCAAGGGTTGCAGCCGGTGACTTCCGGCGAGATAACGCATACCCCCGCGCCAGGTGCCCGGCCGGCCGGGTCGGATCGATCGCGAGGCAATCGGGGGGTCCAGATGATCTTCCAGGATCCGACCGGTGCCCTCAATCCTCGTCAGACGATCTATGAGATCGTCGCAGAAGGCTTGCGGATTCGAAAGGAATCCAAGGATGAAGCGGCCAGAGTCGCCCGGGCGCTGTCTCGAGCAGGCCTACGACCTCCGGAACGGTTTTTCCCGATGTATCCGCACCAGATATCGGGCGGACAGCGCCAGCGGGTCGTAATCGCCGGTGCCATGGTGATGGAACCCGACCTCCTGCTGGCAGACGAACCGGTGGCCAGTCTCGATGCTTCGATCCGGGGCGAGATCCTGGCGCTCATGCTGGATCTGGTCGGTGAGACCGGTCTGTCAATCCTGGTCGTGACCCATGATCTGGGTCTCGCCTGGAATATTGCCGATCGGGTAGCGGTCATGTACCTGGGACGGATCGTGGAACTGGGACCAACCGAGCAGATCCTTGGTTCGCCGAAACACCCCTATACCCGGGCGCTGCTGTCGGTGGTTCCGGAAACGAACCGGATGGAACAGCAGATTCTCACCGGAGAGATCCCGGATTCGCGCCGAATCCCGGTTGGGTGCCGCTTCCATCCTCGTTGTCCCTTATTCCAGTCGGGGACTCTCCCGGATGAAGTTGCCAGTCGCTGCATCACTGAGGATCCGGATCAACTGGACTCTTCGGCTAACTGGTCGGTCGCTTGTTGGGCCGTTGCTGCGGAGGGCAAACCCGAAGACGGGTCAGTCGGGGCTTGATCCTGATTTGTCAGATCAGGTAGTTACGGACCGGGTTCGGGTCTCGCAGAATCGCCCGATCAGACGTGAATGGGCTGATGTCGTGGCTCGTAGTTCCGTCGATCGCCAGATCGACCAATATGCTCCCGATCAGGGACGCGAACTTATAGGCATGGCCGGCGCCGATGGCCGTGAACACCCTATCGGTTCCCGGCACACGATCGATGACGAAGTCACGATCCGGCGTCAGCGTGTACAAGCAGGTCTTGGCGAGGTGGACGCCGCCGTTCAGATCCGGCAAATGGGCCGCTGTGAACTCCTCGATGGTCTCGATCACGTCTGTCCTGGGCACATGGCTCCGGCTGTCTGGGTCGGTGACGATTTCGCAGCGGTCCCAGGCGACCTTGGCCGCCGGTTCTCCAAGAATCGGAAAGCCGTAGAGGGCAGGCAGGGTCATCCATATCCAAACCGGGAACCGGTCTGGTGAAAAAGCCTCTGCCGACTGCGGCTTCAAGTAGACCACCTGTTCGAGCGTGACTTCGAGCGGGAACGTGACCCCGAGATGGCCTAGAACCTGGTTGCTCCAGGCACCGGCGGCGATGATCAGGCTTTCCGCCGAATACCTGCGTTCGGTCGTCGTCACGATTACTTCGCCGCCATGTTCGCTGACGGAAACAAGTTCCTGGTTCTCCAGGAGTCTGGCGCCATTCCTTCTGGCGAGGTCTCGATGCACGGTGTTGGCTTTGGACGCCATGACGATGCCGGTTTGTGCTTGATACAGGGCGGTCGCATCTGCGGGCAGGTGCCATTGGGGCCATTCCGTCATCACCTCCGATGCCGTCAGGTCATCGAACGGGACGTCGCACGCTGACAGGGAGGCTCGAAATTCATCAAGGCCGATGGCGGCGTGTTGGGGAGCGAGGTCAAGTCCTCCCGTTCGAAGGATGAGCTGTTCCCCGGAGTCCTGTTCGACGGCGGACCACGAACGGTATGCAGACTGGGCGAGCCTGACATATCCGGGGGTGTGATAGGAAAGGCGGATGATTCGACTGTGGTCCTCGGATCCCCCGTTGGGGTGACCGAGAGAGAACTGCTCGATCCCGAGCACCTCTTCTCCCAACCGTCGCGAAGCCCAATAGGTGGCGGCGCTGCCGATCCCTCCGAGACCGAGAACGATGACCTGGTAATCCGTCACATCAGGCTGTCGAGGTATCGCCGGATGTCCATGGAGTAATCCTCCATGGGGGCGTAATATCCCGTCGTGAAAAATCGGGATTGCATGCCCCTCTGCACGCTTTCGCACACCGTCCAATCTTGCCGATTGACCATGTCCCAGAACTCGACCGCGTCGGCTGGGTCAAATGTCTGCTTGGCGATTTCATCTCGATGGAACAGGAAGTCGCACACGACCGAAGTCGACTCTGCCGAGTGGGGCCATAACGTGAATGCCGCGACGTGGTCTGCGGACAGACTCAGCATCAAGTTGGGATAGACAAGCTGACCTTTGTGACGAGCTATCTCATCCTGGCTCAGGCCGGGAAAGGGAGCACGATCGGTCGTACCAGAGCGGGTGAAGGTCCAGGCTCCTTCTCGATGGGGGATGCCCTTTTCCCAATCAAGTTCTGAACCGCCACGTTGTTTGAAAGCGGGGACAAGGTCGGATAGTTCAGGATGTACGGGGCCGCAGTGGTAACACTCGTTGAAGTTCTCGACGATGGCCTTCCAGTTGGCTGACACCTGATAGACGATCCGGAAAGCGGAGCGAAGGTCGCTCAACGGATAGCTCGCAAGGTAGCCCTGGGACTCCTGGAACTGGGTGGCGATCGGGGTCGATTTCTCCGGTTCCAGATGGATCCAGATGAATCCACCCCAGGTCTCGATTCCCACCGGGTGCAAGGGAAGTTCATCCTTGCGGAGGCCATCGGTCTCGTCCAGGAAGGGAGCGGAGCGGAGTCGACCATCCAGCGAATACGTCCAGGCGTGGTAGGCGCATTGAATTGATCCGTGGAAGGTTCCTGATGGGCCGATCGAGGTTTGAGTGGGTTTGCCAGGAGCGAGGGAGAGTTGGCTACCGCGATGGCGACACAAGTTCGCATACGCCGATAGGGAACCGTCTCTCGTCCTCGTTATCAGAATGCTGTCGCCTACGACGTCACAAACCAGATGATCGCCAGGAGCGGGGAGTTCGTCCTCTCTACCGATGCAGAACCATTGCCTTGTAAAGACCTTGTCTCGTTCGCGATCGAACCATTCGGCACCGATGTACTGGTCGCGGTGGAGGGTTGATTCCATGGCCAGAGGCTACCGGGCAAACGCCCGGGAAGTGGTCGTCATGCCCACTCCCGGGGGATGTCCTCGTGCCAGGACTTCTGCCAGATCTGGGTGCCGTTATGCATGGCGGTCAGTTCGATGGCGACCTGAAAGGCTCCGGCGCCGCGGATCTGCAGAGAGCCTGCCGTCTTGACCTCCCACCCCGGTCGACTGAGGGTCAGCTCGGACTTTGACCAGACGGTGGTTGAGGCGGGATCAACATCGCTGACGGCTACTTTCCATGACTGATCGGAGGCGTACGTGAGGCTATCGCGATCGGGCTGGAACTGCCGGCTCGTGACGTGGCGCCGGAAGGCTGTCTCGCCAAGTTCGGACTCAACCATCCATGTGTCTTCATCGTCGAGAAACTCCACGGGAGGAATTGGTGGCTGGTCAAAAGGAGCCAGTTCGACCCGGTGGTCAGGGCGTCCGGCCGGCATGGTCGGAAGGACCAATCGCGACTTCTCCGGGATGATCCCGAGGGTGAACCGTCCAGGCGGTGGCCAGACCACCGGGAAGTCGGCCCCGGAGATCGAAAGTCGGAGTCGTGAGCCGGAGGGAACCACCGAAGATGTCGCCATCAATGCGAATCTGATCGACATTTGGCGCCCTGGCTGGGGAGGCTGGGGATCTGAAAGATCGAGTGGGAACGTCAGGTTCCGGTTTCCCCGGCAGATCAAGTGTCCTGAGCCGTCAGGGTCGATGACCAGTAGCCGTACGGACACCAGACCGAAGGGCTGGTCGGTCGTGACGCAGAGCTCGACTTCGGGACTGCCCAGAATTTCAAGCGGATCGGCGAAAGGCTCGGTGGTGAACGTCAGTGATACGCCGTCGTCCCGGCTCGAATCGGTGCTGGTCACCCCTGATCGATCCCAGGCTGGCGCGTGAGCTCCGACCCATTGCGGTCCGTCCCAGGTGGTACCACTTCCGCTCAGATCCGCCAGTGAGGTACTCCATTCGGTTTTGTCTGGCGGTGGCCAGGCGGATTCGGTTCTCCAGTATCCGGTGACTTCTGTGTCGTCATAGGGCGGGTCGGTCCGGATGAAGGCCGTCACCGGTGCCATGTCCATGACGCCGTTGTCATCGCCCCGCAGGTGATGGCCGAACCATCGGGCCATCAGATCGAGATGGTCGTAGGTCGGGCCGGGTATGCCGGTGGCAGGTCGATGATGTCCCCACGGTCCGATGAGTGTTCTCGTCGGACACGACAGGTGGGTGGCCATGTCAAGCATTCCGTCGACGTAACCGTCCAGCCAGCCCCCGATGAGGAGGGTCGGGCATTCGATGGCGGCATAGTCGGCGCTCGGCGATCCATGCATCCAGTAGTCGTCTCGACTCTGGTGCCTTAGCCATTCCAGAGGCCATTGAGGGGTCCCTTCCAGCCGTCTGATCCACTCTTCGTACCACCCGTCGCCAAAAATGTCCGGGTCCGGGGGGAGGGCGTTACTTGAGATCATCGATGGGGGCCAGTCGACCTGTTCGGCGGCGTGCAGTGAGCCGCCGACATAATGGACATCACAGGCGAAGCGGTCGTGGGTGGCGTGCATCGCAGCGATGGCCTTGAGCTGCGGTGGTCGCAGCATGGCAGTCTGCAAAGAACTGAATCCTCCCCAGGAGATTCCCCACATGCCCAAATTTCCGCTACACCATTCCTGGCTGGCTGCCCAGGCGAGTATCTCGAGGTTGTCGCCTTGTTCTACCGGTACATACTCATTTTCGATGATCCCCGTCGACGCCCCGGTGCCACGAATGTCCATTCGGATGCCGGCAATTCCCTGCGACGCCAGGTATGCGAAGGTCGAGAAGTCCCGCGCCGTGCAGTCGTCATCTTTGCGATAGGGAAGCGACTCGAGTACCGCCGGGAACGGGCCGTCGTTTCGGGAGTCGGGTAGATAGGTCGTGAGGGCGATCCGTACGCCATCGGACAAGTCAACGAAGACTCGTCGATCGATGGAAACCGGGTAATGGCTGGAGTCCTTCACCAGGTAAAGCTACCCAGCCAGGTCCGGCCCGGGTGCCGAAACTGGCAGGGTTCATGGCGGGTCAGTGACCGAATGTTACCGGGCCGTCGGTGGCCGAGGTTTCGATCCGTTCGCCGACCAGGTCGACGAGGTACGTGGTGTAGTTGTGTACCGATACCTCAGGATTCCAAATACCGATGGATACCACCGCGATGTCTTCCTGGCTGTCGATGAACAGGGTGCCCGTCTGTTGG
>CAJQPD010000298.1 GCA_905480085.1 uncultured Acidimicrobiia bacterium | reverse complement strand
GGTGACGAAACCGTGATAGCCGTATGAGCCATCATCGGTGGTGGGATAGACCTCATCGCACACGGCTCGCATTTCTTCCTCAAGGAGGACATAGGAGCTATTGCGACCACCAATGATAGAAATCACCTGGTTGCCGGCTTCCTTGAGAGCCACCGCCGACGGATAAGCAATTGCGGTGCCGACACCGCCACCGATCGATACCACGGTCCCGAACCGCTCGATTCGTGAAGGCATCCCGAGGGGCCCGGCGACATCCGGTATGGCATCGCCCGCTCCCAGGCGATTGAGGGTTTTGGTCGCCTTTCCGACTCCTTGCACGATCAGGGCGATCCACCCCTCTTCGGCGTTCGAATCGGCGATGGTCAGGGGGATTCGTTCGCCATCGGACGTGGCGCGAATGATGACGAATTGACCCGCCTTGCGGCGACGGGCGATCTTCGGGGCTTCGATCCGGACATACCGGACCCCCGGCGCCAGATCTCTCGCCTCCAGGATATTGAACATGTATACCCCTCATCGACAATTGTTCCTCGACCAGTCTGGACCTACCCGGACTCTTATGCTCAGGGAACAACTACCCCACCCCTAGATCTGAAAGCACTTTCTGTCACTTGTAGAGCAGGTGTACGCCAGGACGGAGCCAGCCGGGTCAGGATCCCGGAATCTCCCCTCCATGAGCGTTAGCGTTTTACTCTCTTCGAGGACTTCCGAATCGGCCGTGTCCGTTGGAGCTTTTATG
The DNA here is from genome assembly GCA_905480085.1 of uncultured Acidimicrobiia bacterium. Lineage (GTDB taxonomy): Bacteria > Actinomycetota > Acidimicrobiia > Spongiisociales > JAENVV01 > JAENVV01. Next base: position 2,339 of record CAJQPD010000298.1, on the reverse strand, counting down.
CCAGACCGCACACACAGCGTGGCATGAAAACCCCAACCGCCACATACGGTGCCTTCCGGCCCTAGTGCGTTGCCCAGGCAAGATCTACATTCTCCAAAGCGGTGCCAAGTCGCGCCGAGGACAGGGGCACAGATTGGGTGAGAAACGCACCCAAATGGGAGGCGATTGTAGATGAAACAGAAGATGGCTATTTGGCTCGCGCTCATCAGTATGGTCGGGATGATGTTGGCGCCGGTACCGGCCAGCGGGGCACCCACCTCCGCGGTTGACGAATCGAAGGTCCCCCATTACTTCGGGCCGTACCCGAACTGGGCGAATAGCCCGCTGACCCTGCCCGACGCCCAGGTTGTGATCACCGGCAACGGCACCGGCGCCACGGCTGAGGCGACGGTCGGCGCCAACGGCGCCATCACCGCGATCACCATCACCAACGGTGGCCAAGGCTACTCGAACGCAAAGGCCGCAATCACCGGTTCAGGGACGGGTGCGCAGGCTGACCTGGCCATCGTCAAGAAGGGCGCCGTGGTCTCCGTTTCCGTGACCAATCGGGGCGGTGGCTACACGGAACCTTCGGTGTCATTCAGCGGAAACCGCGGTGCCACGGCGACCGCCTATGGCGCGGTCGACAGCGTCGACCTCCCGACCCCCGGCACGGGCTACAAGTTCCCCACCGTCGACTTCGACATGCCGGACGACCCGAATGGCGTCCAGGCCCGGGGCCATGCAGTCTGCGCCGAACCGTACCCCACCTGCGATCTCACGAACGAGGCGGGCTTCCTGACCGTCACCGGCGTCGTGGTCGATTCCGGCGGATCCGGCTACGCGACGGCCCCCAACGTGGTCGTCCGCGACGGGACGCAGTTCGAACCGATTAACCACGGCACCGATCCGTTCACCGCGGCCGTCGCGACTGCGACCCTCAATGTCGAGTCGGTCGTTGTCGACAACCCCGGGACCAACTACGGCAGCACGCCGACCGTGACCATCCGTGACCTGGATGGAACCGGTACAGGCGCTACCGCAACCGCGACGCTCGATAACGGCGTCATCTCCTCCATCACGGTGAAGAAGCCGGGCTCCGGCTACATCAAGCTGGGTGGCATCAAGAAGTTCCAGGACACGCTGCCGGGCCTGTGCGATCCCGCCGGGGCTGCGGGCTGTCCGGCGGACGGCAAGTACATCCCGCTCGCCGTTCCCGAGGTCAAGACATACAACGGCGTCGAGGCCGACGAGTACGTCATCGGCCTCGTGCAGTACCGAACCTCGTTCTCGTCCAGCCTGCCGAACACGCTTGTTCGGGGCTACATCCAGCTAGAGACGCCGGACAACTTTGGTATCAGCCAGCACTTCCCGGTCACGAACGAACTGCTTGGCGGGACAGTGGTCCCGGTCATGAAGCGCAATTCCGACGGCACGCCGTCGTCAGACCCGTGGTATGCCGTCACCGAGCCGCAGTGGCTCGGCCCGACGATCGTGGCGCAGAAGGATCGCCCCGTCCGGATCGTCTTCTACAACCTTCTTCCGGATGGTGCAGACGGAGACCTGTTCCTGCCGACCGACTCCTCGCTCATGGGCTCCGGTATGGGTCCAATGGGTATGGCCGATCCGTTTGACGAGGGTGTCGTCACCGACGAAGTCCGCAACCCGATCTGCACCGAGTCCAAGGCTGCCGAGTGCTTCAAGGACAACCGGGCGACCCTCCATCTCCACGGCGGCATCACGCCCTGGATCAGCGACGGCACGCCCCACCAGTGGATCACGCCCGCCGGCGAAGGCACAGCGTGGCCGGAGGGCGTCAGCGTGCAGAACGTGCCCGACATGGACGTCTGCAACTCCGCCACTGACGGATGCCAGACGTTCTACTACACGAACCAGCAGAGCGCCCGGTTCATGTTCTACCACGACCATGCGTGGGGCATCACCCGCCTCAACGTGTACGCCGGCGAAGCCGCCGGGTACATCATCACCGACGACACCGAGCAGAAGCTGTTCGGCCCGACCGGCACCTATGCCTCCATGGGCGAGGGCATTCCGCTCGTCATCCAGGACCGCACCTTCGTCCCCAGCGTCGACCAGCTCGAAGCGCAGGACCCGACGTGGGACACCGACCGCTGGGGTGGCATGGGCAACTTCTGGTACCACCACGTCTACATGCCGGCCCAGAACCCCGGCGACCCGAGCGGCATGAGCGCCTTCGGTCGCTGGATGTACGGGCCCTGGTTCTGGCCGCCCGCCACACCTCAGCACGGACCGATCGCCAACCCGTACTACAACATGGACCCGGCGACGGGCTTCACGACGCCGAAGGTCTGCAACCTCGACGACCCGTCGACGTGGCA
>CAJQPD010000297.1 GCA_905480085.1 uncultured Acidimicrobiia bacterium | reverse complement strand
CCTGGTTACGATCTTGTACGAGTAGAAGGCAGAGGAGAGACCTACGCTGGCTATGACCGCTCCGGTGCCGATGATCTTGTCCACGGTGGTGTCAACGAGAACAAACAAGTAGTCGGCGGCCGGATCGTCTTCGTCGAGGTGTCTAAACGTCTTTTCGGATGCCGATACCCGGGCTGTCATCGTCTCGCGGTTGGGCCGGAGCGACGACATGCCGTGTAGGGCTGACCCGGCCCTGGTGAACAGGTCAAGAATGCCGTCTACATCGGTCATCGTGACCGGTCGGACGATGATCATCGAGGCACCATCAGTTCTTCTGAGGCAAGTTTCAGGAGGATCATACCGGCCAGAGCCGAGCGGGTCTCCAGGGACCGGGGATACATGAACTCTGAGTCGGAGTGAATGTTCCCCCCGTGAACGCCGAGATTATCCAGGTTGGGTAGGCCGGCCGCCGCCAGGTTGTTGCCGTCCGATACGCCACCGGTTGGCCGCCAACCCAGGTCGAATCCGAGAGCGTTGGCCGATGACCTGGCAGCCTCGAGGAGGCAACTGATGCCGGGAGTCATTTCCTTGGGGCGCCGGGTGAAGGTGCCATGGGTCGTGACCCGGATACCGTCCGACTCGGACGCTTTGGCCCCGAGCGCCTCGATGGTTTCCTGGAATGTATCAGCCAGGTCACCGGAGGGGACCCGCACATTGAGACGTATGACGGCATTGTCCGGGACGATATTGGTCGGCCCGCCACCGGAAATAGCCCCGACGTTGACCGTGACTCCTTCCCATGTTCCACTCAGCTCGTCAATGGCCGTCGCCAGACGGGCAGCCGCCATCACGGCATTACGCCCCAGATGGTGATCGCGCCCGGCGTGGGCCCCTACCCCGCTCACGTGGATATCGAACGTCCCGCTGCCCTTGCGTTCGGAGGCCAGATGTCCGTCCGGAAACGAGGGCTCGAAAATGAAACCAGCAGTCTTTCCCGCCGAAGACTCCTCCAGGAACGGTGCGGAGCCTGGAGATCCGATCTCTTCGTCGGGCGTGAGCAACAACTCCCATCCCACGTTGTCGGCCCAGGGGGATTGCTCAAGGGTCGTCAGAGCTGCATGCAATACGAGTAGACCTCCCTTCATGTCGGCTGTGCCGGGACCGATCAGCCGATCCTCTTCGAAACGAGTGTGTTGGAAGGAGTGGTCCACGCCAAAAACGGTGTCGTAGTGGCCAACCAGCAGGAGTTGAATCGGAGCTCCTGGTCTCTTGAGGACTCTGCCCAACTCTCCGAGAGGTTGAGCCTGCATGATGCCGCGATCGTCCATACGTTGATGGTCACGTAGGGGGATGCGAACCGATTCCCCGGCGAGGCTGCCGAAGAGGTCCAGCAGCATTCCGAGGGTCTGATCAAGGCCCGGTCGGTTATAGGTCGAAGAATTTACCGCGGCGAGATCCACCAATCGGTCGACCGATTGAACGAGGTCGATGGGTACAAGATGCTCTTGGAGGGCTTTCACTCTTCCACGGTAACTGGAATTCGGGACGGCCGCCAAGGGCAGTGACGGATGTACACTTCGGCGACCCGATCGGAGAATGGATGAACGACCTAACGAGAGCTGACTTCGATGTTGTAATGACGCCGAATTATGCACCCGCGCCGATGGTTCTCGTGCGGGGATCCGGCTCGCGAGTATGGGACCAGGACGGTACGGAGTACGTCGATTTTGCCGGTGGCATCGCCGTCAACGCACTCGGCCATGCATCACCCGAGCTGGTAGAAGTTCTCATCGATCAGGCGAAGCGGTTGTGGCACGTTTCGAATGCCTTTGCGACGGAGCCGGCTATCCGGCTGGCCAAGCAGCTCGTCGCGGCCACCTTCGCCGAGCAGGTGTTCTTCGCGAATTCCGGTGGCGAAGCGAACGAGGCCGCCCTTAAGCTGGCGCGCCGATACGCGTTTGATCACCATGGTGCGGAGAAGGCCGAGATCATCGCATTCAACCAGGGGTTTCACGGTCGGACGTTCTTCACGGTATCGGTCGGTGGCCAGCCGAAGTATTCGGACGGGTTTGGACCCAAACCTGGCATGATCACCCATCTTCCATTCAACGATTTGGACGCACTCGGTGACGCCTTTTCGGATCAGGTCTGCGCAGTGATGGTCGAGCCCATCCAGGGGGAGGGAGGGTTGGTTGCCGCCGACCCGGTCTTTCTACGCCGACTCAGGGACTTGTGTGACAAGCACAATGCCCTCCTGATCTTCGATGAGATCCAGTCAGGGATGGGACGAACGGGCGACCTATTCGCCTACATGGGATATGGCGTTACTCCGGACATCTTGACGACGGCCAAAGCACTCGGCGGCGGCATTCCGGTGGCCGCCATGCTGACAACGACCGAGATTGGCTCCAGTTTCGTCGTGGGAACGCACGGTTCTACGTTTGGTGGCAACCCGCTGTCGACGGCGGTGGCGGGCAAATCCCTTGAGATCATCAACCAGCCTGCCTTCCTTGCTGAGGTAGTGAGGAAAGCTGACCGACTCTTCGAGGGGCTGGCAGTCATCAATGAGTCCCGGCGTTTGTTCAGCGAGTTTCGCGGCAAGGGCTTGTGGGCGGGCTGTGTTTTGGCGACTGAATATGCCGGTCAATCGAAAACAGTGGCTGACGCCGCCCTGGGCCAAGGTCTTCTTGGACTCAGGGCCGGACCCGATATCGTCCGATTCGCTCCGGCTCTCAACATTTCCGATGAAGACCTCGATGAGGGTTTGGCACGGTTCGAACGGGCGGTAAACGCGGTCAGATTTGATGGTTAGCGCTCCGACGGAATTGGCCGCCGGCGGCTACTCTCGATGAGCGCTCGGTAATCGAAAGGCGACATGATGATCGAATGGTTCTGGGTCCTGGCTCTCGGGTTGGTAGCCCTGCTGGTGGGATATCTGTTAGGTGGATGGTGGCTTCGCCGATCGATGGAGGAGGAGCTTGACCAAGGACGAAGCGAGCTAACCGCCGCGCGCGAGAAATCGGCCGTGTTAGGTGACCGGGTGAAAGGGTTGGAGGCTGACCTGGCGGCTGCTTTGGCCCGGGGCGACCGCGCAGAGAACACGCTCTTGGATCTCACCCCCCAGGTTGATGCCCTAACCAGCACGGTAGGGGATCTGAAGCAACAGTCCGCCGACGCGGCGACTGCTCGACGCGCCGCCGAGGCGGCGTTGGCGGCCCACGAAGTGGAGCGTCAGAAAGCAGCAGACCAGGCCACTTCTGCTCGGGCGGCGGCCGCCGAGGCCTCCGACAAGTACGACGCCATAACCGGCGAATTTGTTTCTTTGAAGCGGTCACTGCGTGAGGCTCTGGATGCCCTGTCCAGAGCCGAGGGAGAGCGTGACGCCAGCGTCGCGGAGGCCCTCGCGGCATTCAATCGTGCGCAAATGGACGTCGCCGAGGCCGAGCGCGCCAGGGACGAGGCTATTGAAGGGGCAAATCGAGAACGGGACCTGGCCCTGGCCGCTGCGGAGGCGGCCAGCCAACGCCGGGCCGATGCAGGAACGTTGCGCAAAGAGATAATGGCTTCCCAGCGTGAGCTCGCCGACCTTCGCGACGAACTGGCCAGAAGGGACCGTCAGATTCGGGATCTAGAAGCCCATGCACACCCACCGAGGCATGAACCAGATCCGGCCGCCAAGGCCTTCGCAGGGTTTGATCCCGAAGTCGGTTCGGCTGTGTCAGACGAAGACATGGCCGCGGCAGTCTCGGCGATCGGGTTGCCGGCTGATTCGGACGACGAGATGGGCGACGATGACGACGCCTATCAGCCTGCCGATGATGATGACATCTTTACCGTGGACGATCTCCCTGGCGGAGACTGGGAACCTGACCAGCCAGTTGAACCGACCCCCACCCCTCCGTCTCTGATCGAAATAGTCGACGATGAGAAGTCGGCTGACCCGGTAGCGGCGCTGACCACTGGCCATGAGGATACCGGGACCGCCACTGCCTCGGATGATGCACCGGAGGCAGAAGACATCAATGACCCCGTCTCGGATGGCACCCGACAGGACAATCTGCGATTGGTCAAAGGGATCGGTCCGAAGTTCGAGCGTTTGCTGCACGCCAGGAACATCACGTCGTTTGCTCAGATTGTCGAGTTGACAGACGATGCCGATTGGGAAGCGTACCTCGATACCTTTGCCGGACGAATCGAACGCGAGCAGTGGCGAGAGCAAGCCACCGAGCTGCGCAAGGAGCAACTCGAGTAGACGTGCGCTATGTCCTGGGGCTTCTCGCGGTGGTCGTTGGTCTCTATCTGCTCCACCGGCTGGCGACCTACGCGGAACAGCGGGGGTGGGTCTATTACCGATCCAAGCCGCCTCGTGGGGCCGGCTCAGTCGGAGCCATGCGGGTGATGAGCCTCTTCGATCCGACCATCGAACACGTCATCGAGGAAGTGGTCTCAGATCGGTTGGTGATTGACGAAACCGGCGAACCGCTGCGTGAAGAAGAGTAGGTGGCCGAGCCAAACCTCTACCAATACTCTTCGAAGTGGACGTTTCCGGGGTTGCCGCGTTGGTCTGGCACGAACCCGAGTTCGTGTAGCGCTTCCACGGCGCCCCTCGGGTGCGGGAAGATCGGAGTAGAGCCATCCCACTCAGGCGGCCCGATCATCGCCGGGTTTCCGCACAGAAAGACGTGGGTCCGTGATGGATCCAGGGTTGTATTGGCAACCGAGGCGAGCTCACCTGAATCAATGAGCTCCTGAATATATCGCTTCGGTACTTCCGGCTCCCGGGTCGGGAGGGCCAGATAGTGGTAGTTCTCGAATCGATGCTCGAGTGAACGGTGGGTCGCCTCGTATGCGAGATCCGTGAGCCGACGGACCGTGACCGCCGAAACGATCGGGCCGTAGTGGCCTTTTCGGAGCAGTTCCGTGATCATGGCGTTGTGGGGAGCCTCACCGGTTCCGGTCGCCAGGAATACGACAGTCAACCCCGGGTCCGTTACCGGTGTCAATGTGTACCGTCCGGTGATACGGGGTCCAAGGTAGATCCGGTCGCCGACGTTCTTTCGTGCAAGCCGGGGGGTAAAGGCGGGTATACGATCGTCCGAGGGTGGGACGAGGACGATGTAGAACTCCAGTTCTTCGGATTCGTGGGGATCGACCAGGTATCCACGGGAATCCAGGATCGGGCTGCTGATCGAGTACGAGCGGCGAACGAGTTTCTCCAACTGGCTTACGTCGATGGGATCGGCCGCTGCATCGACTCGGGCTTCCCAGTAGCCAAGGCCGAGGGTGGCGTATTGGCCCGCCCGATGAGCGGCATCACCAACATCGGGCCTCACCCGAATCAGCCAGAGATCTGAGTGTGCCTTCTCGAAGTGCGTGATGGTGGCGTTGTAATGTCGATCACGAAACTCATCCACCTTGGCGGTCGGTGGTGGGGGAATCGGAACGGCAACACCCGGGAAAAGACGGTCGCGAATAGCCGGCCACGCCGTTCCCGCCGGGACGAGCAAGCCGGCGGGATGATGGATGTGCTCGTCGGTATCCTGGAGAATGAAGAGTCGATCGTTGGAAACATCGACGGACATGCCGAGCTGTTCGAAGGCGTCATCGGCAACGTCATAACCGAGGGCATATACAACCTGGTCGAACTGTAGGTCGGGCGTGCGACGGTCCCGGAAGATCGCCATGGGGTACCCGCCGACATTGTCGATGCCGTCGGGCTGGGTGTGCCAGAAGATCGTCGCATGGCGTCCCGCTTCCAGAAGAGTCATGGTTTCTTGGGCCAGGCGTGACAGCCGGGACGCTGGCCCGGTCATCGAGAGCACCACCTGATCGCCTCGTTCAACGGCCAGTTCAGCGATCTCAATTGCTTGTTCGCCACCGCCAACAACCAGAACGTCGAGTGGTCCGGCCGGCAGGGTAGGGGAGCCGACATGGACGCGGTCAGCGATCGGCTCGGGTATGTCGTAGTCGGGGGTGACGGGCTCGCCGGGTGGTACCTCGGAGTACGCAACGGCTTGCGTGGTCATTGGGCCGTCGGTGGTATCGATGCGGACCACATCCCCCTGCGAGGTAACGGCCGTGATCTCGACCAGGTAACGCACCGCAAGACGGTACCGACCGACCGCCTCGGTCGGCGTCACGGAGTCACCCCGTTCCAGGACGAGAACCTTGGCCAGCCCAGCTTCCTGGGCCTCGGCAGCCAGGCTCAGTCCAGCTGGATTTCCTCCGATGACAATCAGATCAAAGTCGACCATCGGGCGAGCATAGTGCTTGGAGGCGAGTCGGTAGCTGTGCAGGCAGACCTGCCCTCCCCTTAGCGGCACTTTGTGAATAGGACGGAAGTAGCCTGGCTGTGTGAGCAACACGCCATGACTGACGGGGTCCTCAACCAGCCGCCCGAACTTGGAGAGGTCAACCTGTGGTCGGCCGATCCGGTAGCGGCCAGCGCCGACGTCGCTGGGTCAACGGAGCTGCTGCGGATCGGCGCCGTAGCCGGCTCGCATGACTTTTGGGAGTGGGGCTTCCAGGCCAATCGAAATGAACCTGTCTTGCATTCCTTCGATCGGGCAGGGCACCGGGCTGATGTTGTGGAGTTTCACCCGGCCTGGCATCAGCTGTTGTCTACCACGGTTGGTCTGGGGATCACCTCGAGCCCGTATCAGGTGGGTGCACCACCCGGTGCTCATCTTGATCGGGCCTTGCGCGCCTATCTGGTCGGCCAGGTCGAACAGGGACACATGTGCCCGGTCTCGATGACCTATGCGGTGGTACCTACCTTGCGCAAACAACCTGAGGTCGCTTCAGAGTGGGAATCCCTGTTGTCGAGCCGAACGTATGACCAAACGTTTGGGCCGCCTTCGGTTAAACGAGGGGTGCTCATGGGCATGGGAATGACGGAGAGACAAGGGGGGTCCGATGTGCGGGCCAACACCACCAGGGCAGCTGCGCTAGGCAGCGGCGGTCCGGGAGGAGAATATCGACTCACCGGTCACAAGTGGTTCTGCTCGGCACCGATGAACGACGCGTTTCTCGTGTTGGCTCAGGCCGCCGGCGGGCTCTCTTGTTTCTTCCTCCCGCGTTGGACACCTGACGAAGCACAGAACCCTTTCCGCATTCATCGCCTGAAGGACAAACTGGGGAACCGTTCGAATGCGTCGGGCGAAGTCGAATTCGAGGACACGTGGGCGAGGATGATTGGGGAAGAAGGGCGAGGTGTGGCAACGATCATTGAGATGGTCAACGCCACCCGCCTCGATTGTGTTATCGGGTCTGCCGCCACGATGCGCCAGGCCGTAACCCAGGCGGTCTGGCATGTCGGTCATCGAAAGGCGTTCGGGCGCAATCTCGTGGATCAACCGTTGATGCAGAACGTCATCGCCGATCTGGATCTTGAGGCGCAGGCGGCGACGGCCGTGATGATGCGCCTCGCAACCGCTTTTGATCTCGCCGCTTTTGACGACCACGAAGCCGGCATCAAGCGGATTCTCACCCCGGTTGCCAAGTACTGGGTGACCAAGCGGTGCAGTGAGGTGGTCCGGGAGGCAATGGAGTGTTTGGGAGGCGGGGGGTACGTCGAAGATTCGATTCTCCCTCGGCTCTACCGCGAATCGCCGGTAAATGCGATCTGGGAGGGGTCCGGCAATGTGATCGCCCTTGACGTAATGCGGGTTATCGCCAAGGAACCGCAGGCGTTTGAGGCGCTACTGACAGAAATCGAGACCACGGGATCGTCCAGTGTGAAAGGTCACGTAGAAGCCTTGCGTCGAACTGTGGCGGACACTCTTGATCCCGAGCCGGTGGGGCGCCGGATTGTGGAGAGGCTTGGCATTTTGGCGGCTGCCTCGGCTCTTAGCCAGTTTGGTTCCGACGAGGTCGTTGATGCCTACCTGACGTCGCGGGTCAACGGTGATCATGGTGCCATGTACGGAACGCTTCCAGGCTCGATTGCCGTCGGAGCGATGACCGCGAGAGCTTTTCACTTGATTGAAGGTGCCACGGTCTAGTTGGCGGTTCACATGGTCTTGGTCGTCACCGCAACTCGATAGCTGATCACAGTCGGAACACAACTGCAGTTGCGGGTGAACGTAGTGAAGTCACGGGATCCGATCACGAAGACGGCGTTGCTTGTCAATGGACGCGCTATCGTAAAACTGCGCGCTCCGGTTCATGAACAGGAGCGATCGTTGAGTAGCGAAGTCCGGTTTGAATCCGGCGCTGTCCCGCAACTGTGAAACCGCAAGGTTGAGCCAGGTCGCCTTCCCAACGGTCGGATGGTCGTACCTCCGGAGGAGGGGTCGCCAGTCACGTTTCCGGTCTCCTCCTATGAGGAGGTACGCCATGAAACGGCCCATCATCGTTAGTCTCGCAGTGGCGATATTCGCGACCGCCTGTGGTGTCGGCACCGAGACAACTCCCGCCACGGCCGATACCGTCGCAGATACGACCGTCACGACCCTGCTCGAGTCGGCAACGACCACGACTACCGTGGCATCCGCACTGACCAACGATTCCGGGTTTCCGGTCAGTTTTATTGACAGCCTGGGAGAGGTCACGATCCGAACCAAACCCATGGCCATAGTTTCGCTGTCACCGGCGTCGACCGAGATCCTCTTTGCCGTCGGGGCAGGGGAGCAGGTTCTGGCGGTCGATTCACTGAGTAACTTTCCAGAATCCGCCCCGCTCGATCCAGACCTTTCGGCGTGGTCCCCGAATATCGAGGCGATCATCGGGATGAATCCTGATTTGGTCGTGATCAGCGGTGACACCGGTGATTTCGTTGCCGGTTTGAACGCCGCCGGCATCCCGGTGATCACCCACGTCGCTCCTGCAAACCTTGACGACGTCTACTCCCAGATCGAGCAAGTTGGCGCTGCGACCGGAAACACCGCGGGGGCGGCCGCACTTATCGAGCAGATGCAGGCGGACATCGCAGGGATTATCGCTGGAGTCCCGACCTTCGATGTGGCGCCGACCTACTACCACGAACTGGACGACACCCTCTACAGCGTCACTTCGCAGACCTTTATCGGTCAAATGTATGCCCTACTCGGCCTCCGGAACGTAGCGGATCCTGCAGATGCGGACGGATCCGCCTACGGATACCCGCAATTGTCTGCTGAGTACCTCGTGGATGCCGATCCCGATCTCATCTTCCTGGCCGATACCCTCTGCTGTGGGGTGAGCGCCGAATCCGTCGCAGGCAGGGCCGGTTGGGAAACCATGTCGGCTGTTCAGAACGGTTGGATCGTGGAGTTGAACGACGACGTCGCTTCCCGTTGGGGGCCGCGAGTCGTCGAATTGCTTCGTGCTGCCGCAGATGCTCTTACGCTGGTGGTGAGCAGCGACTGATGATCAATGTCGAACATTCTCGCGTGTTGCTTCGATGGTGGATCATCGCCGCCGTGGTGCTGGTCGGAACGGTCCTTGGCGGCTTGTCAATCGGGCCCGTGGCGATCGGGATTGGTGACATTTGGGCAACGATAACCAGCCATATTCCCGGTGCGGGAGCGGCCGGGACGGTATCCCAGGCCCACCAGGCGATCATTTGGGACATCCGACTTCCGCGCGTCCTGCTCGGTGTCCTGGTCGGCGGAATGCTGGCCACCGCCGGGGCTGCTTATCAAGGGGTTTTTCGCAACCCGTTGGCCGATCCGTATCTGCTGGGCGTGGCCGCCGGTGCCGGATTAGGTGCCACGCTCGCCATCGCGATTGGTGGAGGAGGCTCGGCACTTCTCCCGGTGGCGGCATTTGTGGGAGCGGTCGTGGCAGCCAGCCTCACCTATGCGGTTGGGGCGGCCGGATCACGCGGCAATACGGTCACCTCACTCATTCTGTCCGGGGTGGCGGTGGCGGCGTTTCTGACTGCCGCCCAGACCTACGTCCAACAGCGCAACTCTGAAACGCTTCGGGAGGTGTACTCGTGGATTCTGGGGCGCCTTTCGACCGCGGGATGGTCAGAAGTCCGGTCCGTCCTTCCGTATGTTTTCGTGGCGTCAGCCATTTTGTTTGCGCTGCGCAGGATGCTCGACGTGTTGGCTTTGGGGGACGAGGAGGCGACTGCCCTTGGGATGCCAGTCACCCGGATTCGCTTGATCATCGTGGCGGCGGCGACTCTCGGGACGGCTGCGGTGGTCGCGGTGAGCGGCCTGATCGGATTTGTCGGAATCGTGATTCCACATCTCCTACGTTTGCTGTTTGGTGCCAGCTATCGCTTGCTCATTCCGCTGTCATTCTTCGGTGGCGGGGCGTTCCTGGTAGCCGCCGACCTGTTCGCCAGAATTGCCATTCCTCCCGCCGAGCTACCCATCGGGGTCATAACGGCGTTCCTTGGTGCACCATTTTTTGCCCTCATCCTGAGGACCCGACCGGGAGTGGCCCGATGATTCGAGTCCAGGATCTATCTGCCAGCTATGACGGCCTGGCGGTGTTCGAGGGGATATCACTGACGGTCATGGCGGGCGAATGGGTGGTCATCATCGGGCCCAACGGCGCCGGCAAGTCCACGCTGCTGCGTTCCGTGGCTGGTCTGGCCGACATGCCAGGTCTCGTCACCATCGATGGTCGTTCGATCAAAGGCCTGTCAGCCCGCCACCGTGCTCAGCAGATTGCCTATGTCCCACAAGCGCCGGCGCTGCCTGCTGGCATGACGGTGATTGATTACGTTCTTCTTGGTCGGACCCCGTACCTGTCGATTCTCGGCAGTGAGTCGAAACATGATCTGGCGACGGTGCGCAAGACCCTCGAGCTTCTCGCCGTCAGTCACCTGGCTAAACGAGGCGTGGCCACCTTGTCGGGCGGCGAAGCTCAGCGAGTGGTTCTCGCCAGAGCCATCGCCCAGGAACCGCAGATTCTGTTGCTTGATGAGCCGACTTCCGCACTTGATCTTGGTAAGCAGCAGGAGACAATGCAGATCATCGACGACCTTCGCTCGGAACGGAACTTGACCGTCGTATCGACCATGCATGATTTGACGCTGGCCGGGCAGTTCGCCGATCGCCTGCTCCTGCTGAACGGGGGAGCCATCCTGGCCGAGGGTACCCCGGGAGAGGTGCTCACGAGTGAGACGATTGCCCGCCATTACGGTGCCAATGTGCGAGTCATCCAGGATCCTGAAGGCGGTGTCATCGTCGTTCCAACCCGCCATGCGCCAACTTCCGGGGCAGTCGACCAGGCGCGCTGAGTATCTGGCCGGCCCGGTTGCGACGACCGGCCACGCTGAGTGGTTATTGCGCCGGGTCGCGGTCGCGAATTCCGACGTGAATAGGGGATTGAGCAGTTCGAGATCCTCGCCGAAGGTTGGCATGTAAGGCTGTGCGGTTCCGACGAACTCAGTCCGACGGATCTCTCCATGGCAGAAACAGATGCGCACGAACAACGTTGGGTCGCAGCCTGTGCACCCCAACATGATCGACGTTCGGCGGTTGAGGCTGCGCTGGTGGGTCCGTCAGGAAATCGAACCGTTGCTGTTCGCCGAATGCCGCCCGCTCGGACCTCAAACGCTCTAATATCGTCACTGTGACGAAAGTATCCATGAACAGATGCGCCTGGTGTGGTGGGGCAGTTGGCAAGAATGCGGGCCAGGGGCGCCCCAGACGATATTGTCGGCCGTCCCATCGGCAGCGAGCGTATGAATCGCGCCGGCTCGCAGCCACCCGAGGGCTGGAATCCGACGATGTGCTGATCAGCAGGTCGTCACTTGAAGCACACCGGGATCAGTTGTACCTGCTTGAGGCGGCCTACGAAGATGTTTTGACGGATTCGGTGGATGCAACGGCGCCTCAGATGCTCAAGACGGTCCGTTCCCTCAGGGCCTCCGTCGAGGCGGCGGTGGCTTGTGACCTCGAGATCCGGGCCTCGGGTGCCTGACGGTAGAACCTCCTGTAGGATCAAACGCCCATAATCCACGTTATGTAAAGTAATTGGAGCTCACAGCGACCAGGGCCACTTATGTAAAGTAACCGGGAGCTCACAGCGACCAGGCCACTTATGTAAAGTAATCGGAGCTCACAGCGACCAGGCCACTTATGTAAAGAAACCGGGAACCCACAGCGACCAGGCCACTTCCGGGAGGCAACAGCGACTCGCTGCCAATTGACAGAGCTGAGCGGCAGTGCTCGCAGCACTCACGGCTGCCTCGACCCGGACACTTCGAAACCTCGGCTACGCCTTTGGCGAGCGGTGGGAACTCGCTAGGTCGCGGTTCGGCACAGGAACGCACTCCCCTATTGTTGGGGTCATTGCAGCAATCCGGTGTGGCCGTTCCAGTCATCGAGTTGGTTAGGCACTCGCTACCACTTTTTTGGCGTGGAGCCGTCCGATCTCAGCTCCGTTCAAGTCGAGAACTTCACTCAATATCTCGTCGGTGTGTTGACCGAGCAGGGGCGCCGGTCGTGGAGAAAGCCGGTCCGTCCCGAGATCGAGTGGAGATCCGGGCATCAAATACCGCCCGATCCCCGGCTGATCAACCTCCTCGAGCATCGGGTTGGCAGCGCTAGCCCGTGGATCGTCCTCCAGCAGTTCCCGTACGGTCTGATACGGCCCCCACAGGACCCGGTTCGCGTCGAACACTGCTGCGATGGTGGCCAGACTGTGTGTGGCGATCCAAGCTTCGAGGATTCCTGCGATCGCCTCCCGTGCAGTGAAGAGATCCCCATCGCTTCGGAGCGCGAAACCCAGATCGTTCTCGATTGTCGCCATCTCACCTTCGAGCCCGGTCGCTTCGATTATGCCGCGGAACTGTCTGGTGGTTATCGCCACCACCATCACCCGACGGCCGTCTGCAGTCACGAAATCACGGCCGAAGGCGCCAAAGAGGTAGTTGCCATGTCGGGCCCGATCGTCGTCGTTGACCTGGACCTCACCGATATGGCCGAGATGACCAAGGGTCGCCAGGGCAACATCGAATAAGGGAAGTTTGAGCAGGCGGCCTTCTCCTGTGCGGTGGCGGTGTCGGTCCGCTGCCAAAATGCCGGTGGCCGCCGTCATGCCTGTGAGGAGATCCCAGGCAGGAAGGACGGAGTTGACGACGCCATCGGACTCCTCCGGCCCTGTGATTGCCGGGTATCCGACTGCGGCGTTGACCGTGTAGTCCACTGCTGTGGACCCGTCGGAGTTGCCGAGGATGTGGCACATGATGAGGTCCGGACGTCGTACCACGAGGCGGTCGTAGTCAATCCATCCACCCTCCGGGTAATTGGTCAAGAAGATTCCGGCGTCCGGGCCTGGTGCGGTGATGAGGGAAATGGCCAATTCCCGACCTTCGTCTGAGCGAAGATTCAGCGCAATCGAGCGCTTGCCTTTGTTGAGCCCCGCCCAGTAAAGACTCTCACCGTTTTCAGTAACGGGCCAGCGCCGGTAATCAAGTCCTCCCCCGATCGGGTCGAACCGGATCACGTCGGCCCCCAACTGGGCAAGGGTCATTCCGCCCAGCGGCCCGGCCACAAAGGCTGCCCCTTCGACGACTCGCAGACCGCTCAACAGACCTGAATCCACTGACTCTCCTTTCCCCGGCTGCGGGGGATTGTACCGAGGACAGCTCGACCGGCCTGATCCGGAGGTGCTAAAAAGAAAGAACATCGACGCGGAAAGAGGAACCCGGCATCGTGGCAACTCGAA
Source organism: uncultured Acidimicrobiia bacterium (assembly GCA_905480085.1). GTDB lineage: Bacteria > Actinomycetota > Acidimicrobiia > Spongiisociales > JAENVV01 > JAENVV01. The sequence continues at coordinate 1,518 of CAJQPD010000297.1, read as the reverse complement.
GCTCTCTGTTCGACACGGGTCATAGGCGCCAGACGTGCTCGCCAAAGCCGTTGCGTGGACGGTTGGCTCGTCGAGTGACGGACCAGGCCCGTATGGACTCAACCGAATGAGCTGGCAGGAAGACGCCCGCCGGGCCGTCGACCGAATGCAGTCCGTGGTCGACTCGGCCACCATCCACCTTGCCGCAGTTGCCCGTCGAGACGGTCGGATCTCGACCGAACTGCTCGATCAGCATCAGGAATCCGTCTACCACCTTGCCTTCCTCGCTGCCGAGACCGCTATGGCGAAGGTGATGGTCGAATATTCGGGCTACGGAGAGACCGAATCGTGGATCGGACGAATCGCCGTCGCCGATCTGATTCGATCGGCCAGAGCACGGATCGATGGGCGGCGAACCACCCTGGGCATCGAGCATGACCTGGGCGACGGGCCCTGTGACCGGGTACTGGCGACCGGATCCGATCCCGACGCTATCGAGGCTCTCGTCGTATTGTTCGAGTCGACCGATACAGGCCCAAGACATCTGAGCGATGAAGTCGCTTTGGTCGCCGACACTTTTGCCAGATTTGCCAGGGAACAGGTAGCGCCTGGAGCCGAAGAAATACATCGCCACAATCTGGATGTTCCGGAGAAGCTGATCGAAGGCATGGCAGCGATGGGTGCGTTCGGCATGTCGATTCCGGCGGACCTCGGCGGATTTCAGGATCCGGCCGGACCTGGCCTCCTCGCCATGGCGGTCGCCACCGAGGAACTCTCGCGAGGGTCGCTGATGGCCGGGTCCCTACTGACGAGGCCTGAGATCCTGGTCACGGCCCTTCTCGATGGCGGAACCGAAGCGCAACAACACAATTGGCTGCCCCGTATTGCCGCAGGCGAGCAGATGGTCGCAGTGTCGGTCACCGAGCCCGACGTCGGCTCCGACGTCGCCTCACTGCGAATGTCGGCCCGGCGGCACGGCGATCAGTTTGTCCTCAATGGGGCCAAGATGTGGGCGACCTTCGCCGGACGGGCGGAACTGTTGATGATTCTGGCCAGGACCGATCCCGATCTATCTGCTGGCGCAAAGGGTCTCTCGCTTTTCGTGCTCGAGAAGCCCCCGTTTCCCGGACATGAGTTCACCATCGAACAGGCAGGAGGCGGCACGCTGCGGGGCCGAGCAATCGACACCATCGGCTATCGCGGCTTGCACAGTTTCGAGCTGACCTTCGACGATTTCATCGTGCCGTTTGAAGCACTCATAGGTGGACAAGACGGTCTCGGAAGGGGCTTCTACCTCCAGATGGGAGCTTTCGCCTCGGGCCGCCTCCAAACGGCTGCCAGGGCGCTGGGTGTCATGCAAGCCGGCTTCGACACGGCCCTTGCCTACAGCCGGACGAGGACCGTCTTTGGTCGCCCCCTCCTGGAGTTCGAGCTGACCAGGACCACCCTGGCCAGGATGGCGGCCCGTATCCAGGCCAACCGCCAGTTCACGTATCACGCGGCCAGACTGCTGACGGGAGGCGGTGGCCAGATCGAAGC
>CAJQPD010000296.1 GCA_905480085.1 uncultured Acidimicrobiia bacterium | reverse complement strand
CTCGGCGCAAACCAGATCAAGATAATCGCTACCGCCGCTCCGAAAATGATCGGTGCAGCCAGCCACGAGGCCATCTCGGAGGGAGTCCGATTGTTGACCAGAATCTTCTCAAGAAACTGATTGGCTGCCTCAAGCGGATTGAGCCGCTTTATGAGCTGACCGATCGATCCCGTTTGGGCATTCCCGGGGAACTGGGTTGGTATCAAGAACAAAACGTAGCCAAGCAGGCTGAGCGACAGGCTGGTCCGATTCGATCGAGTCCAGACGCTCATGATCATGCCAAACCCGACCAGAGCCGCAACAAGCAGCGTCCCGATAACGCCGCCCCAGACGACATTGGCAACCAGAGAGGTCCGGGTCGGTGCCAGGATTGCCAGATAACCAATCGATATCACAAAAGCCGCCGGCCACGGCGAGATGGCGGCAATGTACTTACCAATCAGGATGTCGCGGCGACTGGTCGGGGTCAATAACAGACTCTCAAGGGTGGCTCGTTCACGTTCACCGCTCACCGTATCTGCCCCCAGAACCAGTCCGAAAAACAATCCAACTGCCAGGGTCGCCCTCAAGACGAGCCAGACGGATTCGGTCGGAGGAATCAAACTGAGCTCTTGATTGGTAGCCAGCAAGAACACCATCACGCCGAGCAGTCCACTAAAGAGGATCAGAAAGATGAGCGCCTTGCCCCCTACCCAGAGATCGGCCAGTTCCTGATGGGCAACATTCCACCATCCGCGCCGGCGGTTCGCCATCATGCCGACACCTCCGTAAGTTGCAGGAACACATCCTGGAGCCGGCTACCATCAGTCCGGAATCCAAGAACGTCGATCTGTGATTCGACAAGTCTGCGAAGCAGTTCCTGACGGACAACCGGAAATCTTTCTCGATCAGAACCCATATCGACCAGGATCTCGCCTCTTCCGTGAGCGACCTCGACTACGAGGGCCAGTTCACCGGATTGGATTACCCGGACCGCCTCACCGGTCATTCCGGGGTCCACCTCAAGGCGAACCATTCCCGATCGTGCTCGGTCGGCCGACGCCACGACGGCACCTACCGGACCGTTGGCGACGGTTTCTCCTTTGGCCAGGATTACCACGTCGTCACAGACGCTTTCGACCTCAGCCAGCAGGTGGCTACACAGGACGACTCCGGCCCGCCGCTCGGACGCAATCCGCTTGATGAGACCAAGTAGTTGCTGCTGACCGCGGGGATCGAGCCCGAGCGTGGGTTCGTCCAGAAACACCACCCGGGGATCACCGATCAATGTGCGGGCTATCCCGAGCCTCTGGCGCATGCCCCGACTGTATGACCCAATCAGGGAGTTTTCTCTACCGGCCAGCCCGGCTTCGTCAAGCAAGGCCCTCGCCCGATCCAGGCTGTCCGCTTTCGTCCGACCGTAGGCTCGTCCAAAATAGGAGAGATACTCGATCGCCGTATTTCGGGCAGGAAACCCGAGGCTCTCAGGCAACACGCCGATACTGCGGCGGATACTTTCGCCATCCTCGGAACCAATCCCGGCAACCTGAAACGAGCCGGCCGACGGTGGCAAGATCGTGGTCAGTATCCGGATGGCCGTGGTCTTGCCGGCGCCGTTCGGACCAAGAAAACCAAGAATTCGACCTTCACCAAGCGAAAACGTGAGATCGGTCAATGCACGGCGACCACCATAAGACTTGGATATTCCGTTCGCCTCTAGCACTGGACGTTCCATCTGTGCTCCCTATCCGTACGAGATTCTTACGAGGAAACTACCGCGACCAAGGTGAACCGACCCGGCACCCCAACCACACCAATCAGATTAACCAACGGACACTTCCGGCGGTGGTGCGAACCGGAATTTTGATCACCTCTGGCGCAGTTGGAAGGCTTGCCTGAACCATCGGATCATCGAGCTTTCGGCGGTCGGAATGGCCAGGCGCGACCGAGCAGATCCGGAACAGCCGGGAGCCGGACCGTTAGATCCCCGGGCTAGGACCGGTCGACCGCCACTTCTTCGACGATACCAACCACCATCGCCCGGATCGGGCCGCCGGATACTCCCATGATCTGGCGGGCGCCGGTACCTTCGTCAAGGATGAGTACCGTTTCGCCGGGGCCGGCGCTGACGACGTCGACGGCGATGACGTACCCGCCGGCCAGCTCTCCGTCCGGATTCAAGTAGTCGCACAGCAGCAGGCGCTGCCCGTCGAAGATGGGCGAGTTGAAGGTTGAGACAACGGTTCCAGACACCCGGGCGAGTCTCACTCCTTTGCCTTCCGTTTGCTCTTGGGAAGCGGCTCGACATGCAACTGGTCGACGATCCCGACGATGGCGTGGTCGATCGGTACAAAGGTTTCTGGCATCGCCTGGGCAGCCTCTCGAGATCCGACGAAGTAGATCATCTCGCCCGGCCCGGCCATGGCGACCGCGTCCGCTGCCACCACCGGCTTGCCTGCTGGCTCACCATCACGCGACAGCGGTTGGACGATCAGAAACTTGATGCCCTCCAGGTTGGGAGTCTTTTCGGTGGCGACGACGGTTCCAATGACGCGTCCGAGATGCATCAGGTCACGCCTCCCGGATTCTCGAGGCAAACTGGCCGTCGCCGAGCAGGTTCTCATTCATCTCGTCATGGAGTTGAGCGATGACTCTCCACGCCTTGAGTTCACCAGGAATCCGGGCGACGGCCTGCTCGACAGCAACTTCGATCTCAACGAGCGGGCCCGAGAACAGCAAATAGCCCTTGCCGCCCAGTCCGTCAGCCAGGAAGATCTGTCGCAAATCGACCCTGGCACCTTTCAATCCGGCATCCGCGGCAACGATGACCGCAGAGACGGAATCTGTCTCCACAATGCCAAGAGCTTCCCCCTCGCCATGGACCTTCGCACCTGTCAGACCGGCCACCAGACCGGGGTGAGGATCGGGCAGGAATAGCTCGTCGAGCAACAGATCTGCTCCGAGTCGATGGGCTGCGTCAAGAGCCTCTTCAACATCGGCCACACCGCCGCCCACCAGCACAAGGTACTTGCCAGGGTGAACCGTCCCGGCATGGATCACCTCAAGTGCTGCCCGCTTGGCCATCGCATCGCCTGCCGCGATGCCGGCGGCGATAGAGCTGTATTCGAGCAAGGCGATGGCAGTCCCAAAGCTGACGGTGCCGGCCACCGCTTACACGATCCGCAAGGCGCCGACAACGCTCACTCGACGAGGACGCGAGAACGTCCTGGCCCGTGTGAGTCCATCACCAGTAGGGCTGGCAATCGAGAACGAGGCATAGCCTTCGCCGCCCTCCCCGAGACCGGAGAAGAACGAGCCGTTGGCTACGAAGATCGAACAGTTCATCGCCCTGGCCATCTTGGTGATGGTTTCGACGTTGGTCGAGTGAATACCGGCCGTGTGCCGGAATCCATGCTCGGCCCGAATCGCCAGATCTATCGCCGCGTCGACATTGCTCACCCGGGTGACCGGAAAAATCGGCATCATCTGCTCGGTCCAGACCAAACTGTGGTCGTTGGGAACCTCGGCAACCGCCAACCGTATGTCTTG
>CAJQPD010000295.1 GCA_905480085.1 uncultured Acidimicrobiia bacterium | reverse complement strand
GGATGCATCAGACCGTCGAGCACGACGATTCTCCGGTGATCCGGGGCATGATCCATGCCGTCGCGCACCTCGTGACCGTGGAAGAGAAGTAAGGAACAACATGGGACAGCTACAACTTCATCATCTTCGACCCCCGGATGGGTCAAAAAAAACCAAGATCCGTGTCGGTCGTGGCGAAGGTGGCCGACGGGGCAAGACCGCCGGTCGTGGCACCAAGGGCACGAAAGCCCGTAATACGGTCCGGCCCGGCTTTGAGGGTGGACGCGTTCCGCTGCAGCGTCGTATCCCGACCCTGCGTGGATTCAAGAATCCCAATAACGAAACCTTTGCTGTCGTCAACGTCGAGGATCTGAACGTGTTTGCTGCCAACTCCGTGGTCACATCGGCTGGCTTGAAGGCTGCCGGTCTGGCCAAGAAGAAGGGCCGTGTGAAGGTTTTGGGTGACGGCGAGATCGATCGGGCACTCAAGGTGCAGGTTGATGCGGTGTCTGCGTCGGCGAAAGCCAAGATCGAAGCAGCCGGTGGCTCGGTAGAGACCATCGACTAACGACGTCTCGGACGTCAAGACCGGCTTGGAGAAGGGCCCTAAGAAATATGCTCGCTGTTTACCGTCACATGTTCACGATCCCGGATCTTCGCAAGAAGATTCTGTTCACCCTGATGGTCTTCGTGATCTACCGCTTCGGGGCAGCCGTTACGGTTCCGGGCGCTGATCTTGACCAACTGAAGGCTTTCCAGGAGTCGTCCAACGATCTGGGTATTGTCGGGTTGTTGAACCTGTTTTCGGGCGGTGGGCTTGAACAGTTCTCGGTGTTCGCTCTCGGTATCCTCCCGTACATCACGTCGAGCATCATCATGCAATTGCTCACCGTCGTGATTCCCCGACTCCAGAAGCTTCAGGAAGAGGGCCAGTCCGGTACCAAAGTCATCACGCAGTGGACCCGGTACTTGACCGTCATTCTTGCGTTGCTCCAGTCAACGACGATCTCGTTCTTGTTCAGTCGGGGCCAGTTGACGGGCGGGTTCCAACTGGTGTCCGAATGGAACTGGTGGCGGGCGTCGCTCATCGTGCTCACGATGACGGCAGGCACGGCACTCATCATGTGGCTCGGGGAGCAGATCACCGCTCGTGGGGTTGGGAACGGTATGTCGTTGCTCATTTTCATCTCAATTATCAGCCAGCTTCCAACTCAGTTCGGCTTCATCTTCACGCAAACCGTCGGTTCGCTTAACAACCCGGCCGCTCGCTGGACGCCGTTCATTCTCATCATGGCAATCTTCGTGGTCATGATCGTGGCCATCTTGTATGTCGACCAGGGGCAGCGAAGGATCCCGATTCAGTTTGCCAAGCGGGTACGTGGTCGTCGGGTGTACGGCGGAAACTCCACCTACATTCCGCTGAAAGTCAATACGGCGGGGGTGATTCCGGTTATTTTCGCTTCGTCCGTGCTTACCTTCCCTGCTCTGCTCGTAACCTTGATTCCGTCGGACGAGAACCGCGTTCTCCTATCAATACGGGCCTGGGTGGATGAGAACCTGGGGCTTCAACGAGGTACGACCTGGTTCTACATCATCTTGCTGTTCTCGCTTGTTGTGTTCTTCACCTACTTCTACACGGCCATCCAGTTCGACCCGAAGAAGCAGGCCGATATCCTTCAGCGACAGGGTGGCTTCGTTCCCGGTGTTCGCCCTGGAACGGCTACCGAGCGGCATCTTGCGCACATCCTCAACCGGATCACTCTGCCAGGGGCGTTGTTCCTCGGTTTCATCACGATTGCCCCGTCTCTCGTAGGACTCGCCTACAACATCACGGTGGCCTTCTCTGGCGTCTCGCTGCTGATTGTCGTCGGTGTCGCTTTGGAGACAATGAAACAGATCGAGTCCCAGCTCACGCTCCGCAACTATGAAGGCTTCCTGACCTGATGAAGCTTTTGTTTCTCGGTCCCCCCGGGGCGGGCAAGGGCACGCAAGCCGTTCGGATTGCCGGGCGACTGAACATTCCCCACATCGCGACCGGAAACATGCTTCGCGAAGCAGTGGCCGCCGGAACCGAACTCGGAGTCCTCGCCAAAGAAGTCATGGCTCGCGGCGACCTTGTCTCAGATGACCTTGTCATCGCCATGCTCGAGGAACGGATCGAGCAACCGGACGCCGAGAGGGGATTTATTCTCGACGGCTTCCCACGCACGATCACTCAAGGTGAGGCGCTGGCCGACCGTATGGGCGACAGCGGCCTGGATGGTGCGGTCTACATCGGCGTCGAGGATGATGAGATCGTCCGTCGCATCTCGGGTCGTCGTACGTGCCCGAATCAGCATGTCTATCACGTAGACGACAATCCACCTGAGGTCTTCGGCGTCTGTGACATCGACAACGAGACCCTGGTACAGCGCGAAGACGACGCCGAAGACGTTGTGCGCAATCGGCTGAGGGTGTATCGAGAACAGACCGAACCCCTCGTAGAGTTCTACACAAGTCGCGGGCTGAGGATTCATCCTGTCAACGGACTCGGAGATCTGGACGAAGTCGAGGCCGCCATCGTGGCTACGCTCGATATCTGATGATCACGATCAAGAAGCCGGATCACTTTGCTCGCATGGCCAGGGCAGGCGAAGCGGTTGCCGCGGTACACCGTGCCGTGCGACGGGCCGCCAAACCGGGTGTCACAACCCGGCACCTCGATGAGGTCGCCGCGGCGGTACTGCGCGATCACGGATGCGTTCCCTCGTTTTTGCATTACCACGGATTCCCTGCGCACATCTGCACGTCCCCCAACGACGTGATCGTCCACGGAATCCCGAACGATCGTCTATTGCAGGACGGCGACGTGCTCTCTATCGATGCTGGAGCCATCTTCGATCGATATCATGCCGATGCCGCCATCACGTTCGGGGTCGGAGAGGTATCTGCCGAGGTCCAAACCTTGATCGACGCCACCGAGGAAGCCATGTGGGCCGGCATCAAAGCGGTTGCTCCCGGGGCCCGGATCGGCGATATTGGGGCGGCGGTTCAGGCAGTGGGAGATCGCCACGGCTATGGAATTGTCCAGGAGTACGTTGGACACGGGATTGGCCTCAACATGCATGAGAAGCCCAACGTCCCCAACTTCGGCAAGGCTGGTTCGGGCATGAAATTGCGCGAGGGTATGGCCATCTGCATTGAGCCGATGTTCAATCTGGGCACGCATGAGACATTTGTCGAGGATGACGAATGGACTGTCAAAACCGCCGATGGTTCTTTGTCGGCCCACTGGGAACACACGGTGGCACTGACTGAAGAAGGGGTCAAGGTATTGACGGCCCAACCCGAATTACGAGCGGATTTGTGGGGGAGCGACTAAGGCGGCTAACCTCAACGTTCGGTCCTGGACCCCGTTTTTGTTGTGCCTCCATCGAGGTGGCGCCCTCTACGAAATCCTGATCGGACCACAGGTCAAGCGCCCTGCCACCATAGCTTCGAACATGACCCGAGGCGTGTGTTTTGGGCGGGCGCCACGGAACTGGAGATTGAAATGAAGGTACGTCCTTCAGCCAAGAAAATGTGTGAAAAGTGTCGGATCATCCGGCGGCGTGGCCGCGTATGGGTGATCTGCCCCAACCCACGCCACAAGCAGCGACAGGGGTAGTGACAGATGGCTCGTATCGCAGGAGTCGACCTTCCGAGGGAGAAGCGGCTCGAAATTGCCCTCACCTATATTTTTGGAATCGGACAGACCCGTTCGCTCAAGATGATTGCCGAACTAGGTCTGGATCCCGGCACAAAAGTGCGCGACCTCACCGAGGATGAAATCCTCAAGATCCGCCGCTACATCGATCAGAACTACCGCATCGAAGGCGATCTACGTCGCGAGATAAGCCAGAACATCAAACGCAAGGTTGAGATCGGTTCGTACCAGGGTATCCGGCACCGCCGGGGTCTCCCCGTACACGGTCAGCGCACTCATACCAATGCGCGTACCCGAAAAGGCAAGCGTGTGGCCATTGCCGGTAAGAAGAAGGTAACCAAGTAATGTCGGCGGAGGATTCCTGTGACTGATCAGCAACGACGCGTTCGTCGACGCGAGCGAAAAAACATCGCTCATGGCGTGGCACACGTGAAAGCAAGTTTCAACAACACCATCATCAACATCAGCGATCAGTCGGGTAACACCGTCGTGTGGACGTCTGGCGGTTCTGTCGGTTTCAAGGGCTCTCGCAAGTCGACCCCTTATGCGGCTCAGGTGGCTGCAGAAGAAGCCGCTCGCCGGGCAGGCGAGCACGGTATCCGCAAGCTTGATGTCATCGTTTCGGGCTCCGGCTCTGGTCGCGATACTGCCGTGCGAACCCTCCAGAACATGGGGATGGAAGTGACCGGCATCAACGACATCACGCCATCACCGCATAACGGGTGTCGTCTGAAGAAGCGGAGGAGAGGCTAATGGCGCGCTATACAGGACCGCGACACAAGCCCTGCCGACGTGCAGGTACGCCCCTTTGTCAGTCGAAGAAATGTCCCGTCGACAAGCGTCCGTACCCTCCCGGTGAACATGGCAAGGGTCGTGTCCGCGAGACCGATTACCTGATCCAGCTGCGCGAGAAGCAGAAGCTTCGCATGATGTATGGCATCTTGGAGCGTCAGTTCCGCAACTATTACGAACTGGCGAATAACCAGAAGGGGATTACCGGCGAGAACTTGCTGCGAATCCTCGAAAGCCGTCTCGACAACGTAGTGTGGCGGGCTGGTTTTGCCGCCACCCGTCCTCAGTCTCGCCAGTTGGTCAACCACGGTCATTTCCTTGTGAACGGTAAGAAGGTCGATATTCCTTCGTATCGGGTTCGTAGCGGTGACGTGATCACCATGCGCGAACGAAGCCGCAATTTGCTCATCGTGCAGCATGCGGTTGACACGGGCGATCGGTCCGTTCCCGAATGGATGTCGGTTGACGCCGGCGACCGGAAGGTATCTATTTCCGACCTGCCAAACCGCGCCCAGATCGACACACAAATCCAAGAACAGCTCATCGTCGAGCTCTACTCGAAGTAACGGGGAACCATCGTGCTTATTGTTCAGCGTCCTCATATCCAAGAAGAGGTTGTCTCAGACACCCGCTCACACTTTATTGTCGAACCTCTCGAGCCCGGCTTCGGATACACACTGGGGAACACGCTTCGTCGTGCCCTGCTGTCCCGCGTGCCAGGTGCGGCTGTGACCACCCTCCAGATCGAGGGAATCCAGCATGAGTTCACGACCGTGAAAGGCGTTGTCGAAGACGTCGTCGACATCATTCTCAACGTCAAGCAAATTGTCGTGAGCATGGAAGATTCCGAGGTTCAGACGATGTACCTCTCGGCCAAGGGTCCCGGCGACGTAACGGCCGGATCACTCAAGCTTCCTTCGGGCGTCGAGGTCATCAACAAGGATCTTCACCTCGCAACGTTGTCGTCCACCGGACGCCTTGAGATGGAACTGACCGTCGAGCGTGGGGTCGGCTACCGGACTGCGCAGAAAATGCATGGATCCGATGCCATCGGGGTTATTCCGGTTGACGCCATCTACTCGCCGGTGCGCAAAGTTGCCTACCGCGTCGAACCGACCCAGGTCGGCCAGCGGACCGACTTCGACCGCCTCGTGATCGACGTCGAAACCGACGGATCGATGTCGCCCAGTGAGGCGGTGTCGTCGGCCGGCAAGACCCTTCGTGAACTGCTCGGTTTGTTTGCCGACATGGGCGAAGGCATCGGCCTTGAGCTTGGTGAAGTGAACCAGCCCGAAACCGGTTCACCGGATCTTGACCTTCCTATCGAAGCTCTCGATCTCTCGGAGCGCCCTCGCAACTGTCTGCGACGTGCCCAGGTGAAAACCGTTGGTGAGCTGGTCCAGAAGACCGAAGAGGAACTCCTCAATATCACCAACTTTGGTCAGAAGAGCCTCGAAGAGGTTATCGCCAAGCTGGACGAACTCGGTTTGAGCGTCAGCACCGGTAGCGATCGCGAGGCTGGCTGATGCCTCAGCCCACCAAGGGCAAACGATTCGGTGGGAGCTCCTCGCACCAGAAGGCCATCATGTCGAACTTGACGGCCGCTCTGATCTGGGACGGGAAGATCACCACGACGATATCGAAGGCGAAAGCCGTTCGCCCATACGCCGAAAAGATCATCACCAAAGCCAAGAGTGGGACGTTGCATGATCGCCGACAGGTTTTGAGGACGATCACCGACACGGAGATCGTCACGAAGCTGTTTGACGAGGTAGGTCCCCGCTACGCCGAGCGCCCTGGTGGTTACACCAGGATCACTCGCCTCGGTCCCCGTCGGGGCGACGGCACAGAGATGGCTGTCATCGAACTGGTGTGACCAGTCACAATTGTCAGAACAGATGAACCGACCGCAGGGTCGGTTCATCTGTTTGCGGGGAGGGCCAGCAGAGTCCCTCCCGGAGGGGTCTGTCCATTTTCCCGAATCGTGAGCGCTAGCCTGGCCGCCGTATGAACGACCGGTTCTTGTCCTTTACCCACGACGAATGGGCTTCGCTGCGCGCCAACACTCCCATGACGCTCGACGAGGGAGACGTCGAGAAGCTACGAGGCATCAACGAGCGGATTTCGCTCGAAGAAGTCGCCATTGTGTATTTGCCGCTCTCCAGGCTCCTCAACCTCTATGTGACGGCCTCACAGGGCCTCTACACGGTCACCGACACGTTTCTGGGGAGACCGGCGGCCAAAGTGCCATACATCATCGGAGTCGCTGGTTCGGTGGCCGTAGGCAAGAGCACCACGTCGAGGGTGCTCCAAGCGCTCTTGTCTCGATGGCCGGCCCACCCCCAGGTCGACATCGTGACGACCGACGGTTTCTTGTACCCGAATTCGGTACTCGAGGAACGAGGGATTCTTGATCGGAAAGGATTCCCGGAGAGCTACGACCAGCGAGCCTTGCTCGATTTTGTGGCAGCGGTGAAGTCGGGTCATCCAGAAGTCGAAGCGCCGGTGTATTCGCATGAAGCCTATGACATCATTCCCGGGGCGACCACCATGGTTGCCCAGCCCGACATTGTCATCGTGGAAGGCCTCAACGTTCTCCAGACTGGTGAGGGTCGGGTGGTCGTGTCCGATTTTTTTGACTTCTCGGTGTACGTCGACGCAGAGGAGGCGGACATCCGCCGTTGGTACGTTGATCGGTTTATGACGCTCCGTGAAACCCTGTTTCGTGACCCTGAATCCTACTTTCACCGATATTCCGACCTGTCCGATTCGGCGGCCTACGAGGTGGCGACCACCATTTGGGATACGATCAATGGGTTGAACCTCAAAGAGAACATACTTCCCACCAGAGAACGGGCTCATCTGATTGTCGCCAAGGACGCCGACCACTCCGTCCGGCAAGTCCGCCTCCGACGAATATGAACCTTGATCGGGCCGACCTGAGTCGGCACCTGGGTTCCATCCAAGGAGCGGATCGCTCGTATGTGCCGGAGTTTCTCGCGCTGTTGAATCTGCCGGGGGATGTGACATCGTTCGATCACTTTGTTCCCGGCCATGTCACGGCAAGCGGTTTTGTTACCTCTCCGACGCTGGATTCGGTGGCGTTGATCCACCATCGCAAGCTTCAAAGATGGCTCCAGCCTGGTGGCCACTTGGAGCCAGGAGACGCTGACCTTGAAGCGGCTGCCCGCCGGGAAGTTGCCGAGGAG
>CAJQPD010000294.1 GCA_905480085.1 uncultured Acidimicrobiia bacterium | reverse complement strand
CCTTATTCACGACACCCTGGGTGTAGTGCTGAAATATCAGGATGACATCGAGCGTGTGCAACAAGCCGGGTTCGATCGGCTGCTCGCTCGAGGGTCATGACCAGGTTGGTCGCTGGGCTCGTCGCGCTGCTCATCTTTTCTGTGAGCTTGCCGGCTCAGGCGACCGTCCCGCAAGCTGACGTCATCTATGTGTGGGAGTCGGGAGGACTGACTCCCGGGACCCTGGGCCGGATCGAAGAGATGGCCGATCGTCATGGGGCTTCGGTCAGTGTCGAGCATCGTGGCACCATCCAGTTGCTGTCCGTCGCCCGTGGTGACGAGCTTGTCCAGAGTGCTCCGGACGGGTACGTCATCCCGATGGCCGCCCTCGCCATCGACCCCGCCGACAGTCGATCGGTGGTCGGGTCGACGGTCTCGGAAGCCCTGGACCGGGGCGAGGTCGTCATGGGCCAGTCGTCGGCCAGGCTCCGGGGAGCAGCCATCGGCGACGTGGTTACCTTTACGGGTTGGGACGGCAGTGCCCAGAAGCTGCCGATTGGGGCCATCGTGCCAGACGGTCGGGTCCGGTCAGCCGAGCTGATTTTCTCGGTTGAGACGGCCGATCGATTCGGGTTTTCACGGCTTTCGTCTGTGACCCTTTGGGGGTTCACCGATGGCGCGGCTCTTTCTCGTGATCTGGAAATAGCCTTCGCAGGCGAGTTCGTCGGCATCGATCCCGATCCAGGGCGCGGCGCTGACGATGTTTTGTCCGACGTTGCAGCCAAACGTCAGTTTGGTGAGTTTGCCTATCGAGCCACCGGTCCAGGCGACAAGATACAGATCGACCCTGTTTGGGTGGCCGCCAACATCATCACCGTGAATCTTCCGATTCTGGGGCAGTTCAAGTGTCACCGATCGATGCTGCCTTACCTCGAGCATGCGCTCGACGAGGTGATTGATGCGGGACTCGGAACTGTTATCGACCCCGTGGACTTCCAACTGGCAGGCGGTTGCTATAACGCTCGACTCATTCGTGGCGGTGACAAGGGTGGTGCTATTTCGCGACATTCTTGGGGTATCGCGGTCGACTTCAACCCGTCGACCAATCGGTACGGCGGGGCAGTTGTGATGGATCCCCGACTTGCCGAGATCTTTCACAAGTGGGGCTTCGCCTGGGGTGGAGGGTGGGTCTATCCAGATGGAGGCCACTTCGAATGGACCCGTCTACCGGCGTCGATTGTCGATACGTAGCCCTTCCAATCGACCGTTTTGGCCGACGCCCAATGCGGGACGCCGAGCCGAGGGAATAGTGGTTCCTGTCCGTACATAGCTCGCACCGATTCGCTAGTGTCGAATTACGTTGCAAGGTTCACAGGGTTCTCGCGACAAGCAGGTCCAAACTACACCTGCACGCGACCCACCAGACTCCTTCATGTCCTCGTGTTGGCCAACTTGAAAGGAGTCGTATGTTCCCATTCGCGGAGTCCGTTTCTACCAGGTATCCGGTTCTCTCGGTCTACCTCAACAAGGGTCCCGCTCTCGGGGCCCAGCTGACCGATGTGTTGAAGCCGATCAAAGAGCTTGACCTTGATCATGCTCAAGAGATGTCGTTGCGGGCCGATATCGAAAAGATTTCTGACCTCCGGCTAGAGCGTGAGACGGCGCCGGGCATTGGTATATTCAGCTGCGACGGTGAAGGCTGGTTCCACATGGAGCGATTGCATCGTTCTGTGTCCGATTTCGCCACCGCCGGTCGGCGGCCATACCTACGACCGGTTCGAACCCTTCCAAGGAGCACCCGCACGAAGATTGCCGTTGTTGAGAGTCGATCGGCGTCACTGTGGTTGATGGAGGCCGGCGAGATCCGTCGGGTCGAAGACATTGTTGTCGATGAAACGGTCAAGAAGAACTATGGCGGCTGGCAGGGCTACTCCGAGCGTAAGGCTCATGCCCGGTCTGACGAACTCGTTCATCGGCATTACCGCGAGACGGCCGAAGGGCTTCTGGCACTTCATCAGAGGAAGCCGTTCGATTACATCATTGTTGGTGGGCACAAGACGGATACGCACGAGTTTGTGGAGTCGTTACATCCGTATCTTCGCAACCTCGTCGCCGGGGAATTCGTTATCGATCCCCACACGATTACTGCAACCGGCGTCCTCGAAAAAGCAGCCGCATTGGAAGCTGCTGCCGAACGTGAGCGCCGTGAAGAGATCGTCAAGTCCATCATGGACGCTGAGGGAGCCACTCGAAAGGCGGCGCTCGGGATTCCTGATCTAGTCGACGCCACCAACCTCAAGGCGGTGCAGAGCCTCGTAGTTGTCACCGATTCTCCTCGGGTCCCCGGGGCGATCTGCGACGAGTGCACCTGGATGTCGATGGCCGGGGGTGAATGCCTGGGGTGCGGTGCCGAGATGCGCTTGGTCTCCGACGTCGTCGACGAGGTCATCGAAGCCGTGCTACGGGATCGCGGAGTCGTTGAAGGAATCGGTCCTGACACGGTTCTCGACGATTACGGCGCAGGTGGTCTGCTGAGGTTTGCCGTCACCTGACCAGAACGGGAGCCAACCGCCTAAAGTTGGCGCATGGCAGTGGTCGCGGTGGTGCAATTCGGAAGGTTGCTACGCGAGCGCGGGCTCAGCGTTGTTCCTGACACGACGGTCGCCATGGTCTCAGCTCTTCGCATCGTCGACCTTGCCCGGTCTGACGATGTCCGGTCGGCCCTCAAGGCGGTGACCGTCGTCAATCCTCAGCAAGCGGTGTTGTTTGATGAGTGTTTCGATGCGTTCTTCGGCGGGCGTGACCTCTCACCGGTCGACGAGATCGACGACATGGACGATCAGGTCTTGCATATGGAGTCGTGGACCATTCGTAGCCCGGCCAGTCTCGAAGGGGAACAAGCCGAAGAAGAGGTCTCCGACCAGGTGGGAGCTTCGGCGATTCAGCGTTTTGCCGACCGTGATTTCAGCGACCTCGACGATGGCGAACTGGAGCGTGCGCGGCGCCTCGTAGCCAATATGCTCTGGCAGCCGTCGGCGGTCAAGAGCCGCCGCTGGACTCCCGACAGTGGTGGACGACGGCCAGATATGCGCCGCACGCTGCGGCAATCGGTTGGTCCGCGCGGTGACCTCATGCAACTTGCCATGTCGGATCGGCGGTTTCGCAGGAGGCCACTCATCGTGATTACTGATGTGAGCGGTTCTATGGAAGCGTACGCCGAGATGATGCTG
>CAJQPD010000293.1 GCA_905480085.1 uncultured Acidimicrobiia bacterium | reverse complement strand
CGCCAGGTCGTCAATGAGTTGCGTGGCGAAAAGGTCGACGTTGTGGAGTGGCGCGAAGACAACGGGCAGTTCATCGCCGAAGCACTCGGACCTGCCAAGGTTCAACAGGTGAATATTTCTGAAGAGGACAAGATCGCGACTGTGATCGTTGCCGATCATCAGCTTTCGCTCGCCATCGGCAAAGAGGGACAGAACGCCCGCCTGGCCGCAAGGCTTTCCGGCTACAAAGTTGACATTCAGTCTGATCAACCTGCCCCGGTGGAAGGTGCCGAGTTGACGGCGGTGCCTGGCGCGCCTGACGACATCGCTCAAGGTGCCTCCGAAGACCTGGCGTCTTCCGAGTCGGACGACACCAGTCAAGCCGATGACGCCGTTCAAGCAACGACAGACGGGGACGCTGAGGAGTAATGGCTAAAGCACGAATTTATGAAATTGCCCGGGACCTGGGTCTCGATTCGAAAGATGTACTGGCCAAGGCCGAGGAACTCGGACTTGCGGTGAAAACGGCGTCCTCTGGATTGGAGGCGTCCGATACGGTGCTGCTGAAAGCCGCCTTGGCTCCAGCGTCAACGGCCCCACCCGTGAAAAAGGCTGTCCCCAAGGCTTCAAAGCCTCAGCCAGACCCTGAACCTGCCGCAACGCCGGAACCCGAAGTTACGACCGAACCGGAGCCACCGCAGACGATCGTCGAGGTCGCTCCGGAACCTGCTGAACCGACCGTGGTCGCCTCACAACGGGGTGCTGTAACCGTGCTCATGGGCATTACGCCGAGTGGATTTGGTGAGGTTATCGGCCGACCAGGAACCGAGGTGGTGGCTGCCCTCATTCAGATGGGCGAGCTGGTGGGTTTGGGAACCCCGATACCGGCTGACGCTTTTGAATTGCTTGGCGATCACTTCAGTGTTGTCGTGACCGTTGAAGGTGGCGAAGCTGAAGAGGAACAGGCTGCGTCTCTCATCAAGCCCAAGCGGACGTTTGATGACGCCGATACCGATTTGGTGTCCCGGCCGGCGGTCGTGACCGTAATGGGCCACGTCGATCACGGAAAGACCACGCTGCTCGATGCCATTCGCAAGACGAGTGTCGTCGAGGGCGAGCACGGGGGGATCACCCAACACATCGCGGCCTATCAGGTCGATCATGATGGGGCACTGACCACATTCCTCGATACGCCTGGTCATGCGGCTTTCACGGCCCTGCGGGCCAGGGGAGCCAATGTCACAGATATTGTCGTTCTCGTGGTGGCCGCCGATGATGGGATCATGCCGCAAACCCAGGAGGCGATCAGTCACTCCAAGGCGGCGAATGTGCCAATCATTGTCGCGATAAACAAGATGGACACACCCGGCGCGGATCCTCATCGGGTTCGCGCCCAGCTCACCGAGTATGGATTGGTCGCGGAATCCCTCGGAGGCGACGTTCCGACGGTTGAACTCTCTGCGCTTACGGGCGAGGGAGTCGACACCTTGCTGGAAGTTATTGACCTGGTAGGCCAGGTCGAGGATTTCAAGGCCAATCCGAAGGCATCCGCGTCAGGCACGGTCGTTGAGAGCCAGTTGGATAAGGGCCGCGGGCCAGTTGCCACGGTGATCGTCCAGCGTGGCACCTTGTGCCGGGGAGATGCCCTGGTTGCCGGTCCCATTTCTGGCCGGGTTCGCGCCATGTTGGATTTCAACGGTCAAGAGCTCAAGTCGGCCGGTCCGTCGACTCCAGTACTGGTGATGGGTTGGTCAGACGTTCCCACAGCCGGCGATGCATTTGATGTGCGCAAGAATGAACGGATCGCCAGGCAAGAGGCGGCGGCCACCCTTGAGGGAATGCGTCAGGCCGAACTTGTGGTTCCGACCGCTCGCGAGAGGTTGACGTCCCTGCTCGAACAGCTCCGAACCGCCGATGAGGCGGAGCTCCGTTTGATTGTCAAGACCGACGCCCACGGTTCGATGGAAGCAGTACGTGAAGCGACCAGCAAGATTACCCGCGATGGAGGAACGATCACCATCGTCCATGGGGCGGTTGGTGGCATCACCGAGAACGATGTGAGTCTCGCCGAGGTGACCGAAGCTTTGATCTTCGGGTTCAATGTCCGCCCTGATGCTCAGGCCCGCAAGGCGGCCGAAGCCAAAGGTATCCAGATTCGGACCTACAACATCATTTACGAATTGCTCAATGATATTGAAGCGCTTCTGGTCGGTCGCCTGGCTCCTGACGAGGTTGAAGCAGTGCTTGGCTCGGCTGAGGTTCGGGAAGTCTTCAAGGTTCCGCGTCGCGGAAATATCGCTGGCTGCTACATCACGGAAGGTTCCCTGACCCGTGGCAGGAAGGTTCGCCTCCTGCGAGCGGGCGTGGTTATCCACGATGGGGTCATCGGGACACTGCGGCGATTCAAAGATGACGTGCGCGAGGTCCAGGCTGGTTTCGAGTGTGGTGTCTCTCTTGAGGGCTATAACGATGTCAAGGAAGGCGATGTGATCGAAGCCTACGAGGTCCGAGAGGTGGCCCGCTCGTAGCTGTTGTCGCGGCCGTTCTTGTTCTTGAGCTGAGAATGCCAGGCGTTCATTCCCTCAAGGAAAAGCGCCGGGTCCTCGCCAGGTTGGTCACGTCGGTTCGATCTATCGCCGACGTGGTCACAGCCGAGGTAGGTCATCAGGACACCTGGCAGCGAACAGAACTTGCTGTGGCTTTTGTCTCGTCCAGCCTTCTGGTGGTCGACTCGATGGTCTTGAACGTGGTGGAATGTACAGAGAACCAGCTGGAGATCGAACTGGTATCGAGTTCGATCAGCTATTTAGAGCCACCGGAGGCGTAGATGTCAGACCGGATGCGAAAGATCAACTCGTCCGTACATCATGTGATCGCAAGAGAAGTTGAGGATCTCAAAGACCCTCGATTGGGATTTGTCACGATCACGGGAGTGGAAACGGCTCCCAATCTGCGCACCGCCCGGGTGTTCTACTCCGTGCTGGGTCCGGCTGAACAACAAGCAGCCACGCAGGCGGCTCTAGAGTCGGCCGCCCCCCGGCTAAGCCGGGCGATCGGTTCGTCGATCAGGATGAAGTACACGCCAACTCTGAGGTTCGAAGTCGACCAGGCCATTGAATATGGCGTACGAATCTCTCAGAAGCTACGCGAACTTGATGAAGAAGAATGAGCGATCGTGGCTTCCTGCTCATCGACAAACCGGCGGGTATGACCTCACACGATGTGGTCGCCAGGGTTCGAAGGGCCATAAATATCCGCAAAGTTGGCCATGCGGGAACTCTGGATCCGCTGGCGACGGGACTCTTGGTCTGCGGGGTCGGCCCAGCGACGAAACTCATGCGGTTTGTTCAGGACCTTCCGAAAGAATATGTCGGGCAGATTCAGTTCGGGGTGGCCACCGATTCCCTTGACGCGGATGGGGAAGAAACCTATCGCCGGCCCATGCTGGTTACCGAGGCCGACCTTGACGCACTGATTGGGCAATTCACCGGTACGGTGTACCAGGTCCCTCCTATGGTCTCCGCT
>CAJQPD010000292.1 GCA_905480085.1 uncultured Acidimicrobiia bacterium | reverse complement strand
GATTCGTTCGACTGTCCGTTCGTCCGTCAGATCACCAAAGGTACCGAACGCCTCAAATCCCTGACTTCGTAGTTCAGATACCCGCTCGTGGATTCGGTCGGTCGTCGAGGTCACCGCCACGCGAGCTCCGAGGGCAGCCAGCATCCGGGCGGAGGCAAATCCGATGCCGGTTGGGCTGCCGGCCCCGGTGATGAGCGCGGTTCGGCCTTCGAGCGAAAAGAGAGGTGGTGTCATCGTCGGAAGGCTATCACCGTCGACCGTCCGCCCGGACGAGTGTGCATCCAGGCTGGATAGTCCATATCGTATGCACACTCGATCAAGAAATGGGCGGCGGTCGGGCTTAGTGGCCGAGCCCGAGCGATGCGTTGAGACGAAGTTGGGATTCGGTGAGTCCACCCAGGATCGTCACATACAAAGGCATGCGGCTCGGTGCACAACAACCAACCTGGAGGCGTCCCACCTGGGCGCCGGCCTCTTCGAGTTCGGCAACCGCCCGCCCCACCAGGGTTGGATCGGCGGCTGTCCCTTCGATGAGGCTTCGGGCGCTGGTGAGCGTGGCGGCCAAGGCGGCCATCTGAGGGCTTCGCCCGGGATCGCAACAGGTTTTGTCGAGCTTGACGAGCGCGGCGTCGCACTCATCAAGCGCCGCGGTGACGGACTTCGGTTTTGGTGTAGGACTCATTCAGGACAGGCTACTGGCTGGTTGACACCGGCCGGCCCACCGTCCGTGATGTCAAGCAATTCGCTGGTCAGCGGGTCTTGAGCCACCGTCCAACCCCGATTGAGCCGAGCGCGCTGGTTGTCAACATTACGGCTGCTCCAATATTGCTGGCAACCGGGTAATCGCCATACGAGTCGATAGAGCCAACCTTGAGCAGGTCGAGAAGAAAGAAGATCGCGATGCCGGTCAGCATCCCAAACCCGAATGAGATGGTCGCCCAGCGAGGAGCCTGACCCTGACGGATGAGTGCGAGACTGAATATGAGCATCCCGATCCCGAGGAGGCCGCCCCAGATTGGGAACGCCCACGACACGAGGCCAAAGGCGGTGCCAAGCCCGGCGAGGATCAGGCCGACCATTCCGGCCCTACCCATAACGAGGTCTCTTCGGAGGCCAGCCAAACCTGCGACGGTCAGCAACCCTGCGGTCACGATGGCGACCGTCATGATGTACCAGAGGGTCTCCTCCGTCCCGTCGAACGTACCCGACGTGGCTTCCAGGACGTACGCAGCGATTGCCAAGCCCAGGGCAGCCAGCCACATCACACCGGCGGCAATGACGGCCGTTCCAGACCTGCGCACGATCGCAGGCATTTGTTCGGGTTGCGTGGCCATACGAGTTACCTCCTTGTGGGGCGCACGGTGCAGCCCCTCTTGAGTACAGACGAAACAATCCGGTGTTCGGGTGACACCGAGGTGCCGTTAGGCGGGCTCCGGATCTTCGGGGTAAGCGGCGATGTAGTCGACAGCGCCACTGACCGCCCGGTTCGCCTGCCGTTCGAATAGAACGTTGAGTAGAGGATGGAAGGGGCGCATCCAGGGAGGCGTCCGGGTCTGATTATGGAACGTGATCTGGGTTCCCAATCGGGAGGGCCGGAAGTTCAACGTGTCTACCTACCAGAACGGGCCGATCGGGCCCTCATAGCGGACCGTCCGACCGGGCTCGACCGCCACCAGCGTGGAGGTCGCCGTCATCTTCACCAGACCGTTGGCCACGGTTGATTCATACCTCGACCCGAGCTCCCAGCGATCCCCCTGAGTCCGGCGCGAACTGGATACGCTCGGGTTCCACCGGTCAAGGTCGTTCATGTCGCCGAGTAGTTCGAACACCACATGCGGTGCCCCGCGAACCTCGATCTGCTGGGAGAATCCGATCATCTCGTCATCGTACGTCGGCCTGGAGACCTATGCCGCGTGGACCAGTTGGACGACCTTGGCCATTGCCTCGATAGCCTCAACGGATTTCGGGTAGACGTCGCTACGCATTTCAACCAATCCGAGGTCCCTGAAACTGAGCAGGGTTTCGGCAACATACTCCGGTGGGCCGCTAATGACTCCGGTCGAACCGGAGACGCTCATGGCGTCGACGGAGTACACGTCGAGTGTCCGGAACAGCGACGCGGGATCGCGGCCGACCTCCTGGCAGACGATCTCAAGCTCATCGACAATCGCCCGGAGCGTGGCAGCAGCACTCCCATGATCGCCCGTCCACCAGTTCCAACCATCGGCGTGTCTGGCCACGAGTCGGAGCACTTTGGGAGCTCCGCCGGCGTTGACGATGGGCGGTCCTCCAGAACGAGGACCGCGTAACACGAGCTCAGATCGACGGGCGGAGCGGAACTGACAGTCGTAGTCGATGGCGCTGTTCTTGAGCAGACCGTGAATGATCGCGATCGCCTCAGCGAAACGGGAATAGTGCCTGTCGATTGGAAAGCCGTACGCCTCCAGGCAGCGTAGTGACCCTAGTCAGACATCATCAGTTCGTCCCGATGCCCTGTCAGCTGTCGAGGTTGGCCATGACGTGCTTGATTCGGGTGTAGTCCTCGAACGAGTAAGAGGACAAATCCTTGCCATACCCGGATCGCTTGTATCCGCCATGGGGCATCTCTGCGAC
>CAJQPD010000291.1 GCA_905480085.1 uncultured Acidimicrobiia bacterium | reverse complement strand
GACCCGCCACGAACGGACTAGTCGAGCCACGACCATCGCCCACGAGATGGCCCACATGTGGTTTGGTGACCTCGTGACGCCACGGTGGTGGGATGACCTCTGGCTGAACGAGTCGTTCGCCGAGTACATGGGCAACCGGGTCACCAACGACGCCACAGAGTTCAAGGACGCCTGGGTCGATGTCGCTCTCCGCCGCAAACGATGGGGCATCGAAGCCGACCAACGGCCCACCACGCACCCGGTGGCCGGGACGGGAGCGCTCGACGCCCAAGCTGCCCTTCAGGATTTCGACGGCATCAGCTACGCCAAAGGGTCGGCCATTCTCAAACAGCTCAGTGCCCGCCTCGGCGACGAAGTATTCCTGGCCGGCGTACGGGAACACCTCACGCGCAACCGGTTCGGCAACGCCTCAATGAATGATCTGTTTTCGGCATGGGAGACGGCCGGAGCGGGTGACATGGACGAGTGGATCCACGGCTGGCTGAGAACCGCCGGACTCGACCTCCTTCAACTCGAACACACCGCGGGCGAGCTACAAGTCGTGCGCACTTCACCGCCCACTCAGCCGGCAAACCGGCAGCACGCCATCTCCGTCGCCCATCACAGCGGCGACCGGTGGCTCATCGAGCCGCTGGTTGTGGCGAGCCAGTACACCCCGGTACCGGCTCCGGTCGGTCGACCGGTCCTGCTCGATCCTGCAGAGGAAACCTGGGCCCGCATCATGCTCGACGAAGGCACGCTCGAAGCACTCCCCGGTCTACTCCCGGACATGTCCGACCCCCTCATGCGGGCCGCCGTATGGAACGCCGTGCGAGACGGCACGTGGAATGCGCTCATCTCACCAACCGATGCGTTGCATCTGGTCGGGGTAGCGCTGCCAAACGAGACCCAGGACCTGGCGATCGCGTCACTCGGCCAGTTCGGGGTCGACCAGCTCGCTGGACAGCTGCTTGACGAACCTGCCTTGGCCATCGACACCGTTCATCGGGCAGGTCAACTGCGACTCGATTCGGCGTTGCCCGGCTCGGGTGTTCAACTCGCCGCCATGCGCGTCACAATCGCTTCAAGCGCGAATACCGGTCAGCTTCGCGGCTGGCTTCAGGATGGAGGTCTGCCCGATGGACTCGTTCTCGACCTGGATCTGCGTTGGAGAATCCTCATCCGGCTCTCTGAGCTTGGGGAGATCGACCGCTCCGAATTGCGACGATGGCTCGAAGAGGAAACCACGACACAGTCGGCCGTCAGTCACACCAGAGCACTGGCTTCACTGCCCGATGCCCAAGCCAAGTCCTATGCATGGGAACGCTTTACCGGAGCAGTCGACTCCTCCAACTATGAACTCGAAGCAGCCGGCCTCGGCATGTGGCAACGCGGCCAGGAGAACCTAACCGGCCCGTTCGTGGAGCGATATTTCGCCGAGGTGGCCAGGACCGTCGATGTCCGTTCGGGTTGGATTCTGGCTAAAACGGCCGCGGTGTTCTTCCCGAGACTCGCCGTCGATCCCTCGACTCTGAAAGCGGCCGGCCGTCTCCTTGACAACAAGACCCTGGACGCCAGTCTGCGACGCTCCCTGATTGATGCGACTCACGACCTGCGCCAGGCGCTTGCGGTCCGCCAAACCTTCGCCGGCTGATCTGGGTCCAGCCGGCTACGCAGGAACGAATTTCCTGCCACCAGCCAGGACGGAGTAGGCCCGCAGCGTGACCCATTTGGACGGTTGGGCCTGTCGGTCGATTTCCACGGTCGTCTTGCCCTTGTACGCGCGCCGATTGCGCCACCGGCCCAGGTCATCCTGCTGGGTCAACAGCCATTCTTTGGCGTTGTCCAAGCGGCGATCGGACCCCCGGCCCAGTTCATCGAGGACTTCGAGGATCTCCAGCACATCACATATGTACCCGGACGGAAACCCCAACTTGAACCATGTACCGGACGGTTTGACGTTCCCGTACCCCATTGGATAGTCCGCCACCGCCGGGTCTCTTGCCAATAGGAATTGCCCGCCGACTTCGATCGCCTGGCGGACCAGCCGGGTGCGGCGCCGGGGTGGGATGGCGGCAAGAGCCTTCATCTCCTTGATGGCACCCCAGGCGCATGGGTTACGTTCGTTGGCCGCACACTCGAACCCGGGGCCACTTGTACCGGATTTGTACCAACGGTCGACGCCCTCACCAGTGATGGTCCGGGCGGCCCACTCTGTCGCCGCTTTCACCGCTGGATGGTCTAGCCGCCCGAAGTCGATGGCGGCCCTGAGCAAGTTGCCGTTTAGACAATGAATAAATGCCGAAGGCGGTGGGGTACGTTCTATATGCGAACCCGAGCAGCCGAACCCGCCCGTAGGGGTGGGGCACATGCGAAGGATGTAATCGACAGCCCTCTGCACCCGCTCGTTGTCGGGATCGGCTCCGAGCTGGTCGAGGAAGATGAGATTCCAAACGGTTCCCTGGTACTTCGGGCCATATCCCGGCCCCGGCTTAACCCACCAGCCCGCCTCATCCTGGGCGGCCAAAATCGATCGGATCGGATCCTTCTCCATGGCTTCTTTGCGCAGGTCGATGACCTCCGGATCCGACGATGGCCTCCCCATCAACCGTATCAGGGTGGCAGCACGAACTCCCGGGTCCGACTCGTCGAGCAACCACGGCAACGGGTCGCCATTCACGCGTTCCAACCAGGTCGGTCGCTGCACCATATGCCCAGTCTGGAGTTCGGACCCCCCAACCGGTAGGGACCTTCGACGGTTTCCTTCTCCCTCTCGTATTGAGCGACAAGGCCGTCACATTCGAGAGAACAAAGCCGCCGCTTCGTGCGATACTCGCCCAATGACAACCAACCAGGAACCCACAGGTATCACGGTCCATGGTGAGGGGCGGGTTGACGTTGAACCCGACCGGGCCGAGCTGCAACTCGCCGTTTCGCGCGTTGCCGCCCAACCAGCCGGAGCATTCCAGGAGACCCGGGACGCAGTCGGTTCCGTCAGAGTCGCGCTGCAAGCAACCGGGATCGCCGAAGACGCCATCGAAGTGTCCCGTCTCCGCTTGAACGCCGTCTACGACTACTCCAACGGCCGGAACGCCCTGACCGGTCACGAGGCGTCAGCCGACGTAACCGTCGTGATCAAAGACATCAACGCCACCGACGGCATCATCACCTCGGCCATCGACGCAGGCGCCTACGCCGTCCAGTCACTCGTGTTCGACACCACCCGTCGGGCCGAACTGCAAGCCGCCGCCCAGCGGGCCGCCGTGACCGACGCCTTGCAGAAGGCGGCGGTGTTCGCTGGAGCGGCCGGAGTATCGGCTGGCGATGTCGTTTCCATCGAAGAAGTCGGGGTGGGTGGCCCCATACCGATGGCGGGTCGCAAGCTCATGGCCGAAAGCGCCGACCAAGCATTCGTGTCTGGCTCCATCGACATCGAGGCATCCGTCATCCTCGTGCTGTCGATCAGCCGCCCCTAGCCAGGTCGGCGCACAGAACTGGTTTTGGCGGCCCTGATCTGGGTGCGCAAGAGGTCGGCGTTGACGAACCGACCATTCCGGGCGTGCACCCGGCCTGTGTTGTCGACGATCACGGTGGTGGGGACGGACATGACACCGACCCGCGAGGCCACGTCGATGTCGACACTCGCATCGTACGAAGCAAACTCGACGCTTGGCTCGCCGGACTCGATCTGGCGGATAACGGCCTCTTGAGCAACGCATTGGGCACAGTTGGGGCCGGAGAAATACATGACCGAAACCTGAGTCGTCTCCCCCATGGCGCGAAGCCGACGGGTCGACTGGCGGAGCGACCAGGCTTTCCATACATGGAACCCTCCAAAGGCAGATACTCCCAATGCCACCACGATCAACAGGCGAAACAACGCAGGGTTCATGAGCTCTGCCGGGGCCGCATACCGAGCGGACCATCGCCCAATGGCACGGCTTTGAAGCCGGAGACGTTGGCGCGAGCCAGCCGGTAGTACAAGTAGCAGCCGGCGCAGAACCCCAGGAATAAGTTGAGAGCAGCCAGGGCTACCACGACACCGACCACAATCCAGCCGGCTACGGGCGTAGCAACCGCAAACAGAACCAGGGCAACGCCAAGGACGACTGCTCCAAACCCCTGCGAAAAACGATGTGGCTGCGGGTTATCCGCGATCACATCGGGGGCAACAAACCGATCCTTCAATAATCGCTTGTAGATGATCTTGAACAGCCCAACTTCTGGCCAGATGGTGCCAACGGCCATCACCGCCGCGACGCCCGCGACCAGTCCGACCCAATCGGCAATGAACGCAAGGACCAACAGCCCGATGATGAAGGCCTGATTCGTACGCAGTGCCGATTGATCAACCGATTGGGCCATGGTCTCCTACCTCGAAGGGTTCTGGCTCCTGCATCAGCGAGATGAATGTAGCCATCACTTTGGGCCAGCATTTGCGGACCCGTTCGGCGAAATCGGCTGGAAGATCCGAAAGGTCGAGATCGGGAAGACCCAGATCATGGTTTACGATATTGCGCGGGTCATGTTCGTCTGCGCCCAGAGCTTGCCCGGCCATGCCGGATGCATCGCCAGCCGCGGGCATCACCGCCCCGATTGCCGCGGCTTCCATCGGCGCAAGCGGTCCAAATGTCCGATCGGACCCCCGCAAGATCGATACTGGCTGACCCTGAAACGGCGCTGGCAGCGGATCCCCGAGAAACGCCAGATCTCCGCTCTGAGGCGGACTCAGCTGGTTGACGATAAATCCGTGTTCAAGACTTTTCGGGCCGACAGAGAATTGATCCATGACTACACCGTTACCGCAGCCGACGCCATGCAACCAGGCGTCAGGGCAGCCATGCCGGCATACATGGTCATGAGATAGGAAGCAACCGCCGCCGAGTCGTAGGACATGAACTCGACATCAATGAACGGCAACCGATCAGTCCCTTCGGTACCGGCCGCGTACAGGCTGACGATGCCTTGCTTCGGTTCGCCAATCCGCACAAGCAGGATGGTGGACATGGCTTTGCCCGCTTTGCGATCACCGATCTGTGGATCCTCGAGATCCACCCCGTCGACGACCAGGTGCAATTTGTTGGTCGGAAGGATCGGCAGTCCACGCCAGCAAGTGAACATAGAACCGAACATCTGCACGGTCTCGGCCACCAGACCCCTGGCGCTCAACTCACGATGAAACGCATCGAGGACCTCAGGGTGCATGACGAAGTACTCGGGCATCTTCCACACCCGACTCAACATATCGTCCAGGACGTCGGGAGTAGGTGGTCCGGCGTCGCCCAGCTGAAGCTTCGGCGCCACATTGTTGACCAGCCCGTAATCAGGATGATTAAAAAGCAGGTTCTCTTTGGTCTCATACATGTAGTCGGCCACTATCCCGAGTTGCAGTTCAAGCTGATCATGCTGGTCCGAAAACAGATCAGCGATCCGGCGATGCACCTTGACAACCGACTGAATCGTCTGAAGCTCAACCACCCGAGGCTCGATGGCATAGTCAACAAAACTGTGCTGGACCTCGGTGCCTTCCTGGTGCGAGTGATGAACCTGCAAATTCTTGGCTGGCAGATTTAGCGGTGTGCCACCATGCTGGGCCTGGATCGGCAGGAACGGCTGGTTGACCTGGTTCACCTGATAGCGCCCACCTGTCACCGGCAAGCAGCCGCCCTCGGTACCCTGGATCACTCGACAGATCCACTTGGGGCTGCGTCCCCCCCAAAAAGGTCGGGTCTTGGTCGGATTTGATATGACCTTGGCGTTGTCTGCGCGCAATAGGTCGGGCGTGGTGACTTCGGCCGGCATGTAAGGGCTCCCTCTCAGTGGTCGTTCCCCAAACTTATGGCATGCACCACCCTCGGTGCCGCCGATTCCTGATATTTATCGAGCCGTTTATCACTCATTACGCCGTGATCCGTTCCCGGGTTCTCTGGACCCATCGCATTGGTACCAAGGTCAAAAGACAGCTGATCCGACACGGTCTGCAGATCAGCCGGTATCGGGTGAGCGATCTTGCTCGGCTGGGCCGTCGGCCAAGGCGCGGAGGCGGGCCATCCGCTCGGTGTCCCCCCGAAAGAAGGGGTCGGCGTCGGTGAGGAGCGGCAACGCCAACCGCGCCTGGTGACCGGCCTCGATATCGCGCCCGAGTGCCGCATACTCCTCGGCGAGTTCTTCATGGAACCAACCGTCGGGCGCTCCCGAGTCCACCGCCCAGGCGACTGCGGTCTCAAGAATCGGGATTGCGTCGCTGGCCCGTCCGAGCGCCCGAAG
The DNA here is from genome assembly GCA_905480085.1 of uncultured Acidimicrobiia bacterium. Lineage (GTDB taxonomy): Bacteria > Actinomycetota > Acidimicrobiia > Spongiisociales > JAENVV01 > JAENVV01. The sequence continues at coordinate 6,865 of CAJQPD010000291.1, read as the reverse complement.
CGTTTTCCCAACGGCATAACGAGCTACCTCGATTTCCAGCCGGTTATCGGGTTCGCCGAGACGAACCTCGAGAGCCCGTTCGAAGGCGTCCAGGGCCGCTCCCAGATCTCCCGTATCGAATAACTGCCAGCCAAGGTTGTTGAGTAACGGCCCAAGCCAGTAGTGAGCTTCGACGTGGCTGCCAGCCAGTTCGACTCCTCGCTGGGTCCATGCCATAAAGCCACCGTGGTCGGGTGCGGCGAGCGCCGCCATGTGAGCAGCATCCACCGCAATGAAATATTGGTCGGCGGCCACGGCCGCGGCAAAGGCTGATTCGAACAGCGGCAGCGCAGCTTCTAGCCGTCCACCTGATCGGAGGAGGCGCCCCCGTTCGAGGTCAATGCGACTCAACGCCACGCCACTGCTGCCCAAGGCCTCGGCTTCGACAATAAGGGCTTCTCCGCGCCCAAAGTCATCGCGCAGCCCCTCGATTCGTGCGAGCTGAGTGAGCACCTCAGCGCGGCCGTCAGCAGTGGGCTCGCGGTCGAGCTGGTCGCGCAAGTGCTGCTCGGTGGTGGTGAGATCGCTGAAATCCCATAAAGCTCGAAGCCGGTCGGCCATATCCAGCATCCTAAGCCTTCACGTATCGGCCGGCATCAGCCTCTACGACATCTTGTTGACCCCGCCGACCCGCCACTGCGGGCGGTTTAAGCGTATGGTTGTCGCTACGGGTGACTCTGGGGGGGTACCGATGCCTGACATGCACAAGCGGGCAGCCATCATGGCCCAGCAAGTAGAACATTTGGCTTCCGATGCCATGGAGGGCCGCGCCACCGGTACTGAAGGCGGACGCATGGCGCGTCGGTTCGTCGAGGACGGATTCGCCGACCTTGGGCTCGTCCAGGCGGGAGACGACGGAACCTACTCACATCACATCTCTGCCGTCGGAGGTGCCAACCTGATCGGGGCCATCCCCGGCAATGGGCCGAACTCCGACCGCTATGTGATGGTGGCGGCCCACTATGACCACCTCGGCAAGTACTTCGGACGGGCTCACCCCGGGGCCAACGATAACGCGGCAGCCGTGGCGGTTCTGCTCGACGTCGCCCGCCAACTCACCGAGCTCAACAACCTCGACCGATCGGTACTTATCTGCTCGTTTGACGCCGAAGAGCCACCGTACTTCTGTACGGACGACATGGGTTCTGTTCATTGGGTCGACCGGCCTTCGGTGGATCTCAATCGGGTCGATGCCATGGTGTGTCTTGACACAGTCGGCCATGCCCTCGGCCCCGACAGCCTTCCCGACAGCGTCCGCCGCACTGTGTTTGTGCTGGGCGCTGAACGCTCGGGGCTGGGCGGGGTCATCGATGAACTGGCCGCACTCGACGACCGGGTTCTCCCCCGACGCCTCGACGCCGACGTGATTCCGCCCCTTTCCGATCACTTCGCGTTCGAACGGGCCGGCATCCCATTCCTTTTCTATACGACGGGCCGCGATCGCCACTATCACACACCTAGAGACACCCCCGAGAAGCTCGACTATCCAAAGATGGTTGGATTGGCCGACCATATCGCCGACCTCATGTGGACCCTGTCGACCGGACCCGCCCTGGAGTACGATCCGGCCGGTCGTGACGACCCCACGACGATTCGCACGCTCATCGACATCGGCCGCCACGCCGCCACGCTCCACGAGAACGCCGAACATGTGATGGGCCTCGTCGACAAGCTTGAGCGCAAACTCGAAGACAAGACCCCACTGAACCCGTTCGACCGGGCCGGCCTACGCTCAACGATCATTGCCATCGAAAACGCCCTGGCGTAGACAACTCATTCAGAGCGGCCCCGTGGGTCTGCTTGGACTCCGAGTACGGATCTCTCAGCGGCGGGGACATCCGACTGGCAAGTCGTGACGGATGCCTCTGGATTCGTAAACCCCAAATCAGACACACTTGCAGTTGATCTTGTCTGATTGAGGAGTTCTGAAATGACCAGGTGGGTGTACGGTTTTAGTGAGGTAGAAACCGCCGAATCCTTCTGCGATGGGAACTGGGAGTCGGTCCGCGCCCTACTCGGAGGCAAAGGCGCCAATCTCGGCGACATGACCCGCATCGGAGTGCCGGTGCCTCCCGGGTTCACGATCACCACTGCCGCCTGCAACGCCTACATCGAAACCGACGGAACCTTCCCGCCCGACATGCTTGACCAGGTATCAAGCGCCCTTGAACAGATTGAAGCGGCTAGCCACCAGAGATTCGGTGATGCCACCAACCCTCTCCTCGTATCCTGCCGATCGGGCGCCAAGTTCTCGATGCCGGGCATGATGGACACAGTCCTGAATATCGGAATCAACGATACCGTGGTCAAGGGCCTGATCGCCCTTACCGACGACCCACATTTCGTGTATGACTCCTATCGGCGATTGGTCCAGATGTTCGGATCGGTCGTGCTGGGCGTGCGAGATGAACCCTTCGAAGCGGTACTCGCCAGATACCGTCACGCCCGCGACGCCGCCGAAGACGCCGACCTGACGGCCGATGACTTGCGGGCAGTCACCGCGGAGTTCAAACAGATCGTTGAACGCTTTTCCGGTCGGCCGTTCCCGGACGACCCGTTCGATCAACTCCGCTTGGCCATCGAAGCCGTGTTTCGTTCCTGGGATGGAAAACGGGCCTGCGACTACCGCAACGCTGCCAACATCCCCCACAATCTCGGAACGGCTGTCAACATACAGGCGATGGTCTTCGGGAACATGGGATCGGACTCGGCGACCGGGGTCGCCATGTCCCGAAACGCCACTACCGGCGAACCGGGCCTGGAGGGCGACTACCTCACGAACGCCCAGGGCGAAGACGTCGTTGCCGGCATCCGGGTCACCAAGCCGATGTCGCAATTGGCCATCGAAATGCCGACTCTTTACAACCAATATGAATCCATCGCGCTCGCCCTCGAGCGTCATTACCGCGACATGCAAGACATGGAGTTCACCATTGAACGAGGAACCCTGTGGATTCTGCAAACGCGCAACGGAAAACGGACCGCCCAGGCCGCCGTCAAGATCGCGGTCGACCTCGCCGACGAAGGCCTCATCAGCCGCAATGAAGCCGTGCAAAGGATCTCTCCCGAGCAGGTCGAGTTCTTTCTCCATCCATCCTTTACCCCCGCCAGTAAACAAGCCGCGTTCGATGGCGGCCACCATCTCACCACAGCCCTGAATGTATCCCCAGGAGCTGCGGTCGGGGTGGTCGCCTTCGACGCCGACCTGGCGGCCGAGTGGGCAGCTGCCGGACGGTCGGTCGTCATGGTTCGGCCGGAAACCAAGCCGGACGACGTTCACGGCATGCTGGCCGCCGAGGGAATTCTCACCACGCGCGGTGGACGGACCAGCCATGCCGCCCTCGTCGCTCGTCAGTTCGGCAAACCGGCTGTCGTCGGTGCCGACGAACTGGATGTGGACTTGTCCGAACGGATCATGACTGTCGGCAACGACGTCATCAGCGAAGGAGACTGGATCTCGATCGACGGCACCACCGGCGAGGTATTCGCCGGACAGCTCGAAACCCGAACCCCTGACCTTGAAAACCCGGCCTTGAAGGTTCTCCTGAGCTGGGCGGACGCCGTCCGGGACATCGGAGTGTGGGCCAACGCCGACCATCCGGCCGACGCAGCACTAGCTCGTTCCTATGGGGCGGAGGGAATCGGCCTCGTGCGAACCGAGCACATGTTCTTCGACTCAGATCGCCTCCCGATCGTGCAACGCATGATCATGGCAACGAACCCAACAGAGCGAGCCGAAGCACTAGGTCAACTACTCCCCTTCCAGCGGCGCGACTTCGTTGGTCTATTCCGCGCCATGGATGGGCTGCCGGTGACCATCCGACTCATCGACCCACCCTTGCACGAGTTTCTACCGAGCCATGACGACATCACCGCCGACCTCGCCGACCTGAAAATCCAGTTGCTGTCAGCCCGCAACCTGGCCGAAGTAGATCAACTACTCACCCGGGTCGAGACCGCCGAACACCTGCTGCATGAAGTCGAAGCCCTCCGAGAGGCCAACCCGATGCTCGGGTTGCGCGGGGTGCGGCTCGGCCTCATGATGCCGGCGCTTACCCGAATGCAGGTGCGAGCCATCTTCGAAGCGGCCATCGAAGTCCAGCGCACCGGGGTGGTCGTACATCCGAAGATCATGATCCCCCTGGTGGCTCATGTAAACGAACTCGCCCGCCAGAGAGAATCGCTGGAGGAAGAGGCGGCCGCAGTCATGACCGAAGCCGGAATCGACATCAACTACGAGTTCGGCACGATGATCGAAATCCCCCGGGCGGCGTTGACCACCGGACAGATCGCTGAATACGCCGAGTTCATTTCGTTCGGAACCAATGACCTGACTCAGATGACCTATGGGATTTCGCGCGATGACGCCGAGAAGGCGTTCCTCGTGAAGTATCTCGAAGAGGGCATTCTCGACCGCAACCCGTTTGCCAGCATTGACGAGGCGGGCGTCGGTCGACTCATGCGGATCTCGGTCGAAGAAGGACGAGTCGCCCGGCCCGGTCTCGAAGCAGGAATCTGTGGCGAACACGGCGGCGACCCGGCATCGATAGCGTTCTGCCGGACTCTCGGTCTCGACTACGTCAGTTGTTCACCGCCCCGGGTGCCGATTGCCCGCCTGGCGGCTGCCCAAGCCGCACTGGACGACATGATCCCATCCGACTTGTCGGAAATGGCCGTGCCCGTATGACGGAGTCCGGCAACCTGGTCGCCGCCCCGAAGCTGACGGTATTGGATCTACAAGGACGTAGACTCCCTTACAATGTTCATTTACAGAACATTTGATTCGGAGACAACAAAATGATCCTTGGATATCTCGACCCGGGTACAGGAAGTCTGATCATCCAAACCGTTCTCGGCGGTGCTGCCGGACTCGCTGTTCTGTTCCGGTCAACGCGTCGCCGCTTCGCCGACCGGAAGTTGCCCGCCCAGGCCGCCACCACCGATGGATCAGCATCGGAGTTGGCAGAGCAAGAGATCGAGTCGTAGACATCGATTCTTCACCGGCGTCCGGTGACGCCGTTTTCGATCCCGGCTCGTTCCGGGACCCGGCCAGTCGGGTATTTCATCGCGGAAGCGATGTCTTCCGGGCACTTTCTGACGAAGGCAAGGCCGATTGGGCGGCGCTGCGGAAGTCTGACCTGTTCGAGAGATGGACCGCATCCGGCCAACTGATCGGAACCCGCGAATCTCCGGCCGACCCGGCGGTCCTCTCCCACGACCGCATCGCCTTTTGGAGCTATCCATACGAGTGGTCTTTCTCCATGCTCAAAGCTGCGGCGACCCTCCAGCTAGACCTCCTCGAAGACGCCCTCACCGAAGGTCTGACCCTCAAGGATGCCACCCCCTACAACATCCAGTTTGTCGGCAACCGACCCGTCTTCGTCGACATCGGTTCGTTCACCACCTATCGCCCTGGCGAACCGTGGATCGGGTATCGGCAGTTCTGCCGGCAATTCCTCTATCCCCTTATGATCAGGGCTCATGCCGACGTCCCTTTTCAGCCGATGCTGCGGGGCTCGCTCGATGGTATCCCTGCAGAAACCGCCCGCTCACTCCTCAAAGGCCGTCGTGCCACCCGGCCGGGAGTGGCGATGGACGTCATGCTGCAGGCCCGGGCAGAAAGGTCCATGTCTGACAGCTCACGCAATGTTAGATCTGAGATGTCTTCGGCAGGGTTCAGTGCAGAACTCATCCTCACCAACGTCCACAGGCTGCAGAAGGTCGTTGAGAAAATTACCTGGGATGCGGGCGAATCAACCTGGTCGGAATACGCAACGTGCGACCACGTTACGACCCAGAGAGGGCCCAAGGAAACATTCGTCACCCGAATCGCCGGACTCAAACATCGCACTCTGGTGTGGGATCTGGGTGCCAACGATGCTCACTTCTCGCTAGCGGTAGCTGGTTTAGCCGATACCGTGGTGGCCGTCGACGGCGATGAGGCCGTCGTTGATCGGGTGTTCCGATCCTTGTCCACCAGTGGCCCGCATAACGTGCTGCCGCTCGTGATGGATCTGGCCGACCCGTCTCCAGGTCTCGGCTGGCGCGGGGTCGAGCGGCGCCGCCTGGAGGACCGGGGACAACCCGATCTGGTGCTCATGCTGGCAGTCATCCATCACCTGGTCATCGGGGCCAATCTCCCGCTGGCAGCTGTCATCGACTGGGTCGCTTCGCTTGGGTCGGAGGTGGTCTTCGAATGGGTTCCGATCGAAGACCCGATGTCGCAACGGCTCACCGCCAACAAGCGCCGTTCGGAAGTACACGCCGACTACGACGAAGAGTCGCTCCGCAGATACCTGGACGGCCGGTTCGAAATCAAGGAAGAAATGCCCCTTGAAGGACGGCGCCTCTTCCATCTCATTCCAACCAACTAAGCCGATGACCGACCTGGCAGAGCCTGCCTTCCCATCCCGTTTTGAACGGTTCGCAGCGATTTCGGTGTTGATCGTGCTGGGCATGACCTGGCCGGTCATGGACTTGCTGGCAAGCAACGCCGAATTTTTCATTGCCCGTCGCGCTCCGAAACCCGAGATCCTGGCGATCGGACTCATCTTGTTGTTCGGTATACCGTTGCTCGGAGGCCTGTTGGGCAGTCTCCCCGGCCGAGTCGGTGCCCACCTGGCCGATTTTCTTATCGCTTTTTCCGGGACCTCACTGGGTCTGCTGTACTTCCGCCGGCTCCCGATACCGTGGCCGGCCGCGACCGCTTTGGCGGTAGTGGCCGGGGGCTTGTTGGTTGTGGCGTTTCACCGGTCGAGTCGCACCCGCCTGCTTGCCACATACCTGCTCGCAGCTCCGGTCCTCATGTTTCTTCTTCTCTATTTCG
>CAJQPD010000290.1 GCA_905480085.1 uncultured Acidimicrobiia bacterium | reverse complement strand
CAGCCAACATCGGCATGTCCAAGGTGACGCCGGCGATCCAGAAGGCCCCCAATTGCGACGTGGTTGCGATCGCATCCCGTGATGCCCATCGCGCGGCGGTGGCTGCAGCCCATCTTGGGATCTCAACCTCGTATGGCTCCTACGAGGCTTTGCTGGCCGATGGCGACATCGACGCCGTATACATACCGCTACCCAACGATCTCCACGCGGAATGGGTTATCAAGGCTGCCGCGGCCGGCAAGCACGTCTTGTGCGAAAAACCGTTGGCGGTTTCGACTGCCCAGGCGTCTTCGATGGTGGCGGCTTGTCGCGATGCGGGAGTGAAACTGGCAGAAGCGTTCATGTATCGCCACCATCCGAGTTGGGTGGAGGCTGTCCGGTTGGTGCGCAGCGGCGAAATTGGCGAACTGCAGGCCGTTCAAAGCTGGTTCAGCTATTTCAATGATGATCCTTCGGACATTCGTAACAGGGTGGTCAATCATGGCGGGGCGCTCATGGACGTCGGCTGCTACAACATCAACGCCTCTCGTATGCTTTTCAACAGCGAGCCCATCCGAATCGAAAGTGTGGTTCGGCGCGACCCGGAGATGGGCATCGACATTGTCACGTCCGGGCTTCTCGAGTTTGCGGGTGGCGGCCAGGCCACCTTCACCTGTTCGACCAGGGCAGAGGACGATCAGCGGGTCCATATCGTGGGTTCCAAAGGTCGGATCGAGTTTGAAATTCCGTTCAACATTCCCCCCGATGTGGAAACTCGCATTCATGTGATGTCGGGTGGTAACCCTCCCGTTGAGCCTGGCAAGGTAACCGTCACCTTTCCGCCTGCCGACCAGTACACCATCCAGGCTCAGCTGTTTGCCCGGTCCGTGCTGGAAGAAATTCAGGTGCCGGTTGGTCCGGAAGACGCCATCGCCAATATGGCGGTGATCGAGGCGATTCTTCGCAGCGACTAGGCGCTACTTGTGGAGCTGCTTGAGCTCGGTTTGGGTCGCTTCGCCTGGTTGCTTGCCCATGATGATCATGCCGAGCACCTCGTCCTTGGTGACGGCGTCCTTGTTCACCGTCCCGACCAGTTTGCCCTGGAGCATGACGCTGATTCGGTCGGAGAGGTCGAACACATCATGGATGTCATGACTGATGAGAAAAATCCCGATGCCTTCGGCCTTGAGTTGCTTAATGAGTTCGGCGACCTGGGCAGTCTCGGCGGGTCCCAGAGCGGCGGTTGGCTCGTCCATGATCAGGATCTTCGCATTGAAGTGGACGGCTCGAGCGATGGCCACCGATTGGCGTTGGCCACCTGAGAGCGACATCACCGGAACTTTGAAGTTCTGGAACTTTGGGTTTAGACGAGCCATCACTTTGCGGGCCGCATCTTCCATGGCTCGATCGTCGAGGGTTCCCCACTTCGTCTTCAGTTCCCTCCCAAGGAACATGTTGCCGGCTGCATCGATGTTCTCGGCCAGAGCGAGCGTCTGATAGATGGTCTCGATCGCGTAATCTTTGGCATCGCGCGGCGTCGAGATCGAAGCAGCCACACCGTTTATCAAGATCTGCCCCGAGTCCGCTTTGTGCGCACCGGACAGAGTTTTGATGAGGGTGGTCTTTCCGGCCCCGTTGCCACCGACGAGAGCAACGACCTCGCCTGGATGGAGATCAATGCTTACTCCGTCGACCGCGTGGACGCCGCCGAAGGCAACGCGTATGTCCTTCATGGCGACCAGTGGGGTTCGCGTCATGGTGTCAGCGGTCATGTTGACCTCCTCCGGTAGTACGTGTCGATGGCTACTGCTACGACCAAAACAATGCCGACGATGATGTCCTGGACGGGAGCGTCTACTCCGAGCAAGACCATACCTGACTGCAGGGATTGCATGACCAGCGCACCAAGTACGGCGCCCGGGATCGTGCCGATGCCCCCGGCGAGTGAGGTACCGCCGATGACAGCCGCAGCAATCACATAGAGTTCCGTTAGCTGGCCAAGACCAGACACCGCTGCATTGAGGCGTCCGATTGAAATGGCCGCCGAGATCCCGACCAGAACGCCCATCAAGGCGAAGGTCTTGACGGTCGTGAGTCGCGTGTTGATGCCACCGAGTTCGGCCGCCTCAGGGTTGCCACCGATAGCGAACACGTAGCGGCCGAATTGTCTGCGGCCTCCCACGAAAGTCATGACGAGCGCTACTGCGATTGCGATGAGAACCGGGATCGCCAACCCGAGCGAGATGTTGAGCCCTTCAGGCGGGAAGAAGATGCCGTTTTCGTCGGCGTAGCGGCGGGCGAGAACATCCGGAAGGAAATAGCCATTGAGGTAGCCGACGCTACCGAGGATGACAGTAACGCCGACCACGCCGATTGAGATGAGCGCCCACATGGGGCGGAGAGTGAAACCGAAACGCATGCGTTGGCGCCGGTTGTTGGCGAGCATTGCCAGGAGCGCGGCACTGGCTACTGCCCCAACGACCCAACTCCACGCCCCGCCGATGTTGCCCCGCGAGCCTCCGCCGAGCAGTTGAAATGTGGCATCCATGGGGGCGATCGTTCGGCCGCTGGCCATCCACCAGGCCACACCTCGCCAGACGAGAAGGCCGCCGAGGGTGACGATGAAGGAAGGAACTCCGACATAGGCGATGATTACGCCCTGGAAGGCTCCAAGTAATGCGCCGAGAGCGATTCCGGCTGCGAGTGAAATGACCCAGATATAGGGACTTCCGAAATCCAAATAGTCGGGAAGGATCTCGGCCTGTAACAGTGCCATGGCCATGCCGAGCGTCGCCATCATCGATCCAACCGAGAGGTCGATGTTTCGCGAGACGATCACGAGGACCATCCCGGTTGCCATGATTGCCACGGCTGACGTCTGGACTGACAGGTTCCAGATGTTGCGGGGGGTGAAAAAGGTACCGCCCGACAGGATGTGAATACCAATCCAGATGAACAGAAGCGCGACAACCATCCCGAGCAGGCGCGTATCGATTTCGGTCGCCCGGAGGAGCGAGCGAAATGTTCCCTTCTCGGGTCTGGCGTCTGACTCCAACATAGTTGCTTCGGTCACCGCTGGCTACCTCCGGAGATTAGTGACGGCGCTGCGCTCACGGTTGGTCCGTGAGCGCAGCGCATCGTCATGCTTGTTGGTTACGGGCAGCCAGTAACACTGCCTGCCGGAACGTTCTGGCAAAGTGTCGCTTCGTCGATGTGTGCGGCGTCGAGCACGACCTGCAGATTGTCCTGCGTGATCGGGGTCGGCGCGAGCAGAACCGTGGTCATCGTATTGCCACCTGGGGTGACAAAGTCGATAACACCCGAGATGTCACCGAGGGCCGTGCCCTGTGCCAACGCGACCGCTGCCTCACCGGCTGCTTTGCCGAGGACTCGTGAGTCTTTCCACACCGATACTGCTTGGGTGCCAAGTGCGACCCGGTTCAGGGCAGTGGCATCGCCGTCCTGTCCTGAAACGACGACCTGGCCGGCGAG
>CAJQPD010000289.1 GCA_905480085.1 uncultured Acidimicrobiia bacterium | reverse complement strand
GGTGGCAGTTCGTCTGGCTGAGAAGTTGTCGGGGGACATCAAGCTGGGTCAACCCGTCCAGAGGATCCGATCCGGTACAGGCGGGGTCGAGATTGACACTCCCGGAGGTACGATCGAGGCACGGGCGATGATCGCCTGCGCCGGGTTGCACGCCGATCGGGTGGCGGCCATGTCAGGACTGGATACGCCAGGTCGGGTAGTGCCCTTCCGCGGTGAGTACTACCAATTGACGGAGGCTGCGTCGTCGCTCATCAATGGCCTCATCTACCCGGTCCCCGACCCCCGATTCCCCTGGTTGGGGGTCCACTTCACCCGACGGGTCGACGGTCGGGTCGAGGTCGGTCCCAACGCCGTCCTGGCGATGGGTCGTGAGCACTATCGGGGAGTTCGCCCCGAATTCGGTGAGTTGGCTCGCACGTTTGCCTATGGCGGATTTATGAAGCTCGCCGCCAAGTATTGGAAGACCGGGGCGATGGAGGTGTGGCGCTCAGCTCGCAGTTCGACCTATGCAAAAACGGCCACGAAACTCGTTCCGGAAATCCGCGGCGAACATCTCGAACCCGGCGGTGCCGGCGTGCGAGCCCAGATCGTCATGCCAGATGGCAGCCTCCAGGACGACTTCTCGATGATCAAAACGGACAACGCCATCCATGTGCTCAATGCCCCCAGCCCGGCTGCCACCAGCTCTCTCGCCATTGGCGACCATATCGCCAACCTGATGCAAGGACTGCTTTAGGAGTTGGTCTGGCGTCGGCGAGGGTGGGCCGAGCTAGCTGAAGAGCTTCTCGGCGTTGCCGCTGAGAATCATCGCTTCCTGTTCGGCAGTCAGTCCGGCTGATTTGATGAAGGCCACCGGGTCGTCGTCGCCCATCTCGAACGGGTAATCGGTTCCCAGCAGGATGTGGTCGGCGCCCATGACCTCGACCAGGTACCGCAACGCCGCGGCGTCGTGGACAACGGTGTCGAGATACATCTGCTTGAGGTACTCGCGGGGCGGCTTGGAGATGTTCTTGGCGGTCAGGCCGGGCTTCATCTCATAACCTTTGTCGAGGCGGCCGATCTGGTATGGCATGAACCCGCCGCCATGAACCACGCAGAACTTGAGGTCAGGGAATCGTTCGAAGACGCCAGAGAAGATGAGGCCGGCCATGGCAATCGTGGACTCGGCAGGTCGGGCGACCATGTTCTCCATGAAGTATTTGCTCATGTCGACTCCGGTGAGCGGAGTCATCGGGTGCAGCAGAACGAAAGCTCCCTTTTCCTCGGCCGCGGCCCAGAACGGGTCGAGATCCAAGCGGTCTAGGTAGGCCCCGTCAACGGTGGTGGCCAGCTCCACGCCTGCCATGCCCAACTCATCCATGGCGTAGTTGAGGGCGTCAACGGACGCGTCGGTGTTCTGGAGCGGCATCGTTCCGATGGTCCGGAACCGTTCCGGTGCCCTGGCGGCTTCTCCGGCCAGAGCCTCGTTGTGGATGCGGGAGTAGGCGACCGCCTGGTCGGTGGGTAGCTCATAGGCGGTGAGGTCGATCCATCCCGCCAGCACCTGCACGTCAACCCCTTGCCGATCCATGGCGGCCAGTCGGGCATCGAAGTCGGTCAAGTCGGGGCGGAGTGGCTGGGAAACCGCCCGTCCCGCCATCTCGACGGATGTGCCACGTTCCGCCTGAACCAGCTTGATGCCGGTTGATGGGCCGGCTGTCTCCAGCCAGGAACGAAACTCGGAAGGAATGCAGTGGGCGTGTACGTCAATGATCATGGATACGACTGTACCCGCCCGAACAAAGGGTCCGCAATCGATTGCAGGATCATTTTGGTCCGTGTAGCTTCGAGAGTATGCCGTCAGTTATCAAAGCTTCTGCGCTTCCGACCCACGATTCCACTCGAGATGGTCGAAAACGGATCGATCTGGTTACCGAGGAGATGTTCGGTTTCACCGATCTGCGGGCCGACTACATCCTCTATCAACCAGGAGATACCGCCGCCGCCCACTATCACGTTGGCGCCCGACACGTTTGGTTCATAGCCGAGGGTCGGGGAATTCTTCACCTGGACGACGAAGCCCACGAGATTGCCGCGGGTGATGTTTGCACCGCAGGCGATGGTGAGGTCCACTGGTTTGAAGCGACCGGTGACGAACCGTTCGGGTTCTATGAACTGTGGGTGCCGGCGCCGGTCGAAACGGTCTGGGTGGTCCCGGATGACATATGAACTTGGGAGCCCACTACGTGAGTTCACGTAGAGTCGAAGACGAACGCCTCATCACCGGGAACGGAACGTACGTGTCCGATCTGGTGCCTGCCGATGCCCTGTACTGCGCGTTTGTTCGCAGCCCGAGCCCCCATGGGGTCATCAGGGAAGTCGACCTCGACGAGGTTCGCTCGTCGCCCGGGGTGGTGGCCGTGTTCACCGCCGAAGATCTCGACCTGAAGGACATTCCTGGAGTTACCGGCCGCGGTCCGGCCGCCGAACCCATGACCCGCCCACCTCTGGCCAGGACCAGGGTTCGATATGTTGGCGACCCGGTGGCGGTGGTGGTTGCCGAATCTGCCCGGCAGGCCGCCGATGCCGCCGACCTGGCCTGGGTTGAGATCGATGAACTCCCCGTCGAGCTCGTGCCAGGCGAGAACCGGGCGATCCTGTTTGAAGGAACTGATTCCAACCTCGTCGAGGAAGTGTTCATCGAAGGTGGACTTCCTGCTCCTCCCGCGGAGATTTCGGTGACCGTCGAGGTGAATCACCAGCGGTTGGCACCGGTGTCGATGGAGACCCAGGCGATCCTGGCGGCCCCCGAAGACGGGGGCGTGCATGTGTGGTGCAGCCACCAGGCACCTCACAAACTCAAAGGTCAGATCTCCACGTTTATGGGGATCGAGCGGGTGCGAGTCACAGTTCCCGATGTGGGCGGTGCCTTTGGCATGAAGGGCTCGATGTTCCCCGAGTATCTCGTGGCGGTGGCTGCTGCCATGCGCCTGGGTCGACCGGTGGCCTGGATTCAGCGGCGACCGGATCAGTTCACCGGTGGCACCCACGGCCGTGCCCAGCGTCATGTCGTCACTCTGGAAGGGACTGCCGACGGGCGCCTCACCAGGGCGATGTTCGAATTATGGGCTGAGACCGGAGCATATCCGCACGACGGCTCGGCGGTTCCGACGTTTGGACGTCTGGTGGCCACCGGCATGTACGACATCCCGCGGGTTGAGATCCATGCTCGAACCGTTGTCACGAACATGGCGCCGACTGCCCCCTATCGGGGTGCCGGGCGGCCGGAGGCGGCTCTGACCATCGAACGCGGCATCGAGGCTTTTGCGAAGGCGGCCGGACTCGACCCGATCGAGGTGCGAATCCGGAATGCCGTTCGGGAGTTTCCGTATACGACTGCGGGCGGTGCCATTTACGACTCAGGTGATTATGTGGCTGCCATCGAATTGGCCAGGTCGATGTTTGACATGGACGAATTACGCGAGGAGCAGCAGCAACGCCTGGTAGCCGGCGACGCCTTACTCGGCATAGGTTTCGGGGCCTTCGTCGAGCGAGCCGGCGGAGCGGTCGAATCGTGGGAGTATGCGGCCGTTGAGGTCGATCCGATATCCGAAGAGGTCGTGATTCGAACCGGTTCCACCGACGGTGGGGGGCAAGGACATAAGACCGTCTGGTCACAGGTGGCTCGCGACATCTTCGGTATCGAGGAGATCCGGGTCATTGCCGGTGACACCGACGAAGTGCCGTCCGGGATGGGAACCTTTGCGTCCCGCTCAGCCCAGATCGGTGCCAGTGGCGTACATCGGATGGCCCTGAAGGTGTTGGAGCTGGCTAGAGAGCGCGCCGCCAAACGCCTGGAAGCTTCTCCACATGATCTGCGCTATGACCAGGGCGTCTTCTCGGTGGCAGGTTCGCCCGGCAGTGAGGTGTCACTCTGGGACCTGGCGAGGGATGAGCCTTTGGAAAGCGATGAGAAGTTCCAGCCCGGATCCCAGACCTTCCCGTATGGGGTACATGCGGCGGTGGTTGAAGTGCTTCCCGAAACTGGCGAGGTGCGGGTACTCGATATTGTCGCCGTTGACGATTGTGGACGGGTGCTCAATCCGATGATCGTCCAGGGCCAACTGCACGGGTCGATGGCTCAAGGACTCGGTCAGGCGCTCTGGGAAGAGGTGCTCTATGACGAAGAGGGTCAACCCCTCACGACGTCTTTGCTCGCCTACCTCATTCCGGACTCGACATCGCTGCCTGCCATTCGGGCCGATCGCCTCGAACATCCTGCCCCATCGAATCCGCTTGGTGTGAAAGGCTCGGGCGAGGCAGGCTGCATCGGCCTTCCCCCGGCCATTCTCAACGCGGCGCTCGACGCACTCGCCCCACTGGGGGTTACCGACCTTCAGCTTCCCCTCCGGCCTCAAAAAGTTTGGCAGGCAATCCAGGAGGCCGCAGCCCGTGTCTGATCAAATCGTACGGGGGGCGGCGGTCCAAGCCGCTCCGGTGTTCTTGGATAAACGGGCCACGCTGGAAAAAGCGGTTTCCCTCATCGAAGAAGCCGGGGCGGGCGGCGCTCAGATCGTCGGATTCCCGGAGGGGTTCATCCCCGCTCATCCGATCTGGTTTCATTTTCACTCGGGGACCGACCGGCCCGCCACCAAACTCTCAACGGAATTGTTCAAGAACTCACTGGAAGTTCCCGGCCCGGAGATTCAGGTGCTGGCCGAGGCGGCCGCCCGGGCGGGTACGTATGTTGTCATGGGGGTTTGTGAGAAGCGGCCCGGGACGTTCGGGAGCATGTACAACACTCAGGTGTTCATCAGCCCGACAACCGGATATGTCGGAAAACATCAGAAGCTGGTTCCGACGGTCGGAGAGCGATTGGTGCACGCCCCGGGTGGGCCTGAAACGTTCGGGGTGTTCGACAGCCCGTTTGGTCCGGTCTTCGGTCTCATGTGCGGCGAGAACTCCAACCCGCTGGCCATTTTTGCTCTTACGTCTGATGCCACCCGGATTCATGTGATGGCCTGGCCGAATCATTTCCCCAAGCCGGCTTTGCCTATGCCGGATATTTCACTGACTGCGGCGCGGGCTTTCGCTCAGATGTCCAAGGCGTGGGTCATCAGCGCATCGGCCGTCGTGGATGATCGTATCCGGGAGATGGTTCCCCTGCGTGATGAGGATCGAGAGTTTTTGATGCGAGACGACATTGGCGGCGGTTCGTGCATTGTTGCCCCGAATACGGCCGTCGTGGCCGGGCCGGCAATCGGCAACGAGGAGTTGATCCTCTATGCGGACATGGACCTGGATGCGGGAATCACGATGAAACTCCGCCACGACCTGGCAGGCCATTACAACCGGCCCGATGTGTTTCGTCTCCTGGTCAATCGGGCCCCGGCCCCGTTGCTCCTTGAAGCGACCAGTGAACAACTGGAGCGGGGTTCCATCGATTACGGAGAACCACTTGCGTTGGACACACCGCAAGAAGAAGAGGAGTAGCCATGGTCAAGTTCGCCATCAAGACCCCACCCCAACACACCACCTGGTCAGACATGTTGGAGATCTGGCAGGCAGCCGATGAGATGGAGGTGTTCCATTCGGCGTGGAACTTCGACCATTTCTATCCGATTCATGGGGATCCGAACGGACCATGTCTGGAAGGCTGGGCCACGCTCGTCGCACTTACCCAGGCCACCAAGCGGCTACGGGTCGGGTGCATGGTGCATGGCATGCACTACCGGCATCCGGCGGTGACCGCCAACATGGCTGCAACGCTCGACATCATCTCGGGCGGGCGACTGAACCTTGGCTTGGGGGCCGGCTGGTTTGAGCTGGAGTCCGCTGCCTATGGACTTGAGCTGGGCACGATCAAAGAGCGTATGGATCGCTTCGACGAAGGGGTGGCGGTGATCAAGTCACTGTTGGCGAATGAGTCAACGACCTTCGACGGGGAGTTCTACCAGTTGAAAGATGCTCGCTGTGAGCCCAAAGGACCTCAGTCGCCGAACGTCCCCATCATGATCGGCGGCGGCGGCGAGAAGCGGACGCTGCGGACGGTGGCCCGGCACGCCACGATGTGGGATGCCCTCGGTATCGAAGTCGATGCTTGGAAGGCCAAGCGGGAGATTCTCCATGCCCATTGCGCCGAGGCGGGTCGGGACCCGTCCGAAATCGAGACCTCCGTTCACATCATGTTTGCTCCCGACGCCGACCCTAATGAGCTGGCGGACAAGGCCATGGTGCGCGCCGAAGCGGGCGTCGATCATGTTGTGTTCAGTATGCGGGCGCCCTTGTCTGTGAAGCACATCGAGCCGCTGGCCGTCGCCCTGGCAGCGGTCACGTAGCGGAGTCTCGCCGCGAGTTGTTGAGCCTCAGCCCGCCGCGGTCTCCAGAGCATCGTAGGCGGCGCTGTTGAGAAGGTTTGCCACTACTGATACGCACGCCGATATCTGGTCACGCGTGACGATCAGGGGGGGCAGAAACGCCAGGACGTTCCCGTGATGGCCACCCGGGTACAGGAGCAGCCCCTGTTGGACGGCCAGGTGGCTGACGGCCCGAGCGACTGGCAGCGGAGTCGGCTCACTTCGGTCGGACACAAGCTCTACGGCCAGCATGAGCCCTCGGCCTCGAATCGTGCCGACTCCGCTGCCAGTCGCTCGGGCCGTCAGCCACCTGGCCGTCCAACAGGGGCTGCTCCTGTACCCGGGTGGCCATCACGGGAACGTCCTGGCGTTTCTGCCCCCCCTGATCGTCACGCATGACCAGATATCGGCGTGCGTATCAGTAGTGGCAAACCTTCTCAACAGCGCCGCCTACGATGCTCTGGAG
>CAJQPD010000288.1 GCA_905480085.1 uncultured Acidimicrobiia bacterium | reverse complement strand
CCGAAGAGAGCTTCCTCGAGCCACCGGTAACCGGCAAGGTCGGCCCTCAGTGATGGGTCGAGGTGCTCGCCGCCTACCAATTCGAGCATGGTGATGGGGGCCGGGGTGGCGCTGGCCACGAACTTCTTGGCTTTGATCGACCGACCGTCGACCAGGGTGACCCCGGTGGCCCTGCCGTTCGACACATCGATGGACCCGACCCGGGCACCGGTTACCACGGTCACCCCGGCATCGATGGCGGCGGCGGCGATGGCCCTGGCAACTTCGAACGTGCCGCCCTCGATGAGTCTTCCACCTTGGCTGTTCGACAGGGCCAGGGCGACGATGGATCCGATGCCGGGAACATCGAGATTGGGTACGTACCCCCGCACAGAGACGTTGAACAGGAGGAGCGATCGCAGCGGCTCGAACTCGAAGCACTCCCGGACGAGATCGAGCGGAGACATGGCGTCGAGTTCCATCCAGCGTAGGCCCAGTTTCGACTTGGAAAGAGCCGCGTATTGTTGTTCTGGATCGAGGGGAGGGCCGAACCGCATGGGTGTGTCGACGCGGGCGGTCAGTTCCGTGAATTCTTCGTAAAGGCGTTCATACGCCTCGGCGTCCTTCTTTGAGAACGCGGCGATCGATGCAACCGAACGCCCGGTGTCGTTGTAGGTCAGGAGCGCCTGGTCACCGCCGTCGAAGGGAACGGCGTTTTGGACTGGAGGAAATATCGAGCGTGCACCGTATCGATCGAGGTCGAGATCGCGCCATACCGCGTAATCAGGCGTCCACCGAACGAAGTAGGCGTGCAGATTGTGTTTGAAGAGTGGGAGCGTGGCGTACTCGGTGGTCGTGCCCCCGCCGATGCGGGAGGCCGCTTCGAGGACGACGATCTTTTGCCCTGCCTTGGCCAGGTAGGCGGCCGAGACGAGGGCGTTGTGCCCGCCCCCTACAAAAACCCCGTCCACGTCGGCGGGCAGTCGGATGTCGGTGATTTCGTGGGTCATGTCAGGCTCCAATCGAGTGCTCCGCGTCCGACGAGCTCGCCGGCGCGGAGCAGGTCGTGGAGCTCGGGAAGGGCTCCGGGTCCGCGTACTTCGCTGATGATCGGTTTGATACTTCCGTCTGCCACCAGGCGAGCAGCCTCGGCAACCTGAGATTTCCAGCTGTACCGGCTCCCGAAAATCGACAGCTCTCTGAAAACCGTTTCTCTGGCTTCGATGGGTACGGGCCGATTCGGGAAGGTCGCCAGCATGACCAAACGGCCACCCATCGCCAGGTGGTCGATGCCCCAACGGGCGGTAGTTGCGGTCCCAACGAGATCGATGACAACCGTCGGTGGGCCGTCATCGAACAGCTTGCTGACTGAGCTGAGGTTCGAGGCATCGACCGGGCGTGCGCCGAGACTCTCGATCTCATCAAACTTGGCGAGATCCAACCCGGCGACGGTAGCTCCGCGTAACCGGGCTACCTGGATCATATGTATGCCGACGCCCCCGCCCGCTCCGAAGACCGCTACCCGGTCGCCTGGCCCGATACCCGCGCGCTCGGCGACATGAACCGGAGTCGCGACCGCGTCGGGGACGACCGTCGCGGCGACCGGATCGAGTGTTTCGGGCACGACGATGACGTTGCCACCGGGCAAGGCGACTCTCGGGGCGTATCCACCGTCGCGATGGACGCCGACAAACCCACCGAGGTTCGAGCATTGCGGGTCACGTCCGGCCAGGCATGACGCGCAGGTGCCGCACGTCAGATAGAAGTAGGCAACCACGCGTTTTCCGACCAGGCTGGAATCGGCACCGGGTCCGGCCTCGACGACCCTGCCGACCAGTTCGTGACCGGGAATCCGCGGGAGCAGGTCCGGCGAATTGTCAAGATCGCCGTTGATGCAGTTGAGGACGGTGAGCCCGACGCCGCAGGCCTCGACGTCGATGAGTACCTCGCCAGGTCCGGCGACCGGATCAGGCAGGTCTCCCCACACGGGTTCGGATCCCCATTGTTCGACTCGGTATCCGTGCAATGTCATCCCCTCGGGTCGCTGACCGGGTTCGATCCTATATCGTGCAGAGCTGCCTAACCCGTGCTGGGAGCTTTTGATTCGGTGCTCGAAACGTCGAGTGTGCATCCAGATTCGATAGTGCAACTCGTATGCACACTCGTTCGCGGGATCCGGGTCCGTTCGCAAACGAGTGTGCATCCAAGCTCGATAGTGCAACTCGTATGCACACTCGTTCAAAGGGTGGGGTTAGTCGGGATCTCCTTGGCTGCGATGTAGTCGATCTCGATCTTCCATTCCGGCCTCGCCAATCCGGAGATGTACATGAGCGTCGATGCAGGGCGATGATCTCCCAGGGCGGCGTCACGCACGGCCATGGCGCCAGGGGCGTCAGCCCGGTCGATGAGGAGCATGTTCAACTGGACGATGTCGCTGATGGCCATGTCGCCATCCGCGAGTACCGCCCGAATATTGTCCCAGACCAGCTCCGCCTGACCGCTGATGTCGACAGGAGTTGACCCGTCGCCGGCAACACCGGTTTGCCCGGCTCCGAACAACCAGCGTGCCGGTCCGGAGAACTCAACCCCATGGGCGTAGGTGGCGAATGGCCCGGCGATCTGGGGAGGGTTGATCCGGCGCATCGTCAAACCCGATGGTCGGCGACGAGTACCGACCGGCCGGTGGCGGCGCTTTCGACGGCCGCCGCCATCACAGTGACGGCCGCCAGTCCTACCTCGCCGTCCGTCTCGACGTCGATCTCACCGCGGATCGCCTGCGCAAAGGCGGCCATCTGGTCGGTGACCGGGTCGTTCGGTTCGAGTTCGACTGCCTGGCGGGCCGGGTCGGCGATACCCTGTTTGAAGAGCATTCGACCGTCACCCTCCATGTAGGCCGCCCCCGCCGTGCCATACACGGCAGACTTCGACAGCATCGGTGTGAAGAACGAGGTGACCAACGTTCCGAGAGCTCCGGACTCGAACTCGAGCGCCAACACGGTGGTCTCGTCGATCGGCTTGGTGCGCCCTGCCCTGGTGTAGGCGGAGACGGCCTTGATCGGACCGGCGAAGTACTGCATGGTGTCGAGCTTGTGAATCCCCAGTGAAGTCATCCCTCCCAACGGACTCTGGTCTGGGTTCCATCGCCATGCCTCGTCGGGCATCTTGTGGCCGTTCGGGACGGACTGGTGGGTTTCAATCATCTCGATATCACCGAGTTCGCCGGCCTCGATCATCGCTTTGATCATCCGGTTGGCGGTCATCCGCCTGCGCTGATGACCTGTCTGCAACAGGACGCCCCCCGCCCGGGCTGCTTCGATGGCCGCCCGCCCATCGGCAGGAGTCAGGGTCAGCGGCTTTTCGATGAAGACATGCTTGCCGGCTGCCGCGGCAGCCTGGATGAGGGACAGGTGGCTTTGATGGGACGTGGCGATGATGACCCCATCGATGCTGTCGTCGCTGAGAATCGACTCCAACGAATCCGCCGCCGCGAAGCCGTGGGCCTCTGCGAATGCCTGGCGGGTTTCGGCGGTGCGGGCGAAACAAGTGACGACCTCGCCTTCGCCGCTTTTTGCTACCGCATCGGCCAGAACGCCGCCCCACCAGCCAAGGCCTATGCTTGCCAATCGCACTTTTTCAGACACTAATCGCTCCTTTGGAACCCGCGTACAACCCTGATCATATATCTTGTCATATTGACACGGTCAGAAGGGGTAGGCGTGGAACAGACCATTAAAGGTGGAGTAGTGGTCGGTCCGGATGGTCAATCCGTGGGCGATGTGGCGATTCGTGATGGACTCATCGTCGCAGTTGGCCCCAACCTCGCCGGAGTTGGAGAGGTCATCGACGCAGATGGTCTGCTGGTCATGCCAGGCATGGTTGACACCCACGTCCACCTCATGGATCCGGGCCCGACGGAGCGCGAAGACTT
>CAJQPD010000287.1 GCA_905480085.1 uncultured Acidimicrobiia bacterium | reverse complement strand
CGCCATGATTAGCTGGTTGCTTGAACCGTTTGCACTGGGATTCCAACAACGGGCCCTGGTAGGCGGGGTCCTGGCCGCAGTCGCGATGGCCGTGGTGGGGACCTGGGTGGTTCTGCGAGGTATGTCGTTCCTGGGCGATGCGTTGGTGCATGGGGTGGTGCCCGGCATCGCCCTGGCCATTCTGTTCGATTTTAACGTATTGGTCGGCGCCGCCTTGGCTGCCCTTGTGATGATCGGAGGGATCAACCTGGTTCATCGGCAAACTACCTTCAACGAGGACACAGGGATCGGTCTCTTGTTTGTAGGCATGCTGGCGCTCGGGGTAATTCTCATATCAAAGACAGCCACATATGCCACCCGCTTGACCACAGTGCTGTTTGGAGATGCGCTCGGGGTCACTGAGGGCGATCTCGTCGGCTTGGCCTTGTTGGCCGGGGCCGCCATCGTGGCTTCTATCGTGTTGTACCGGCCCTTTCTGGCTCTGGCATTCAATGATCAGAAGGCCAAGCTTCTCAATATGCGTCCTGGTCTCGCCAACGCAGCACTGCTGGGCCTGATCACGTTCGCCATCGTGGGGTCTTTCCAAACGGTCGGCACGCTCCTTGTCTTCGGTCTACTCATCGGGCCGCCGGCTACGGCGGCGTTGTTGGTCAGGCGGGTACCCTCGATGATGATGACGAGTGCGGCGATCGGCGGGTTGAGTGTGGTGGTCGGTTTGGTCGTCAGCTACCACGCCGAAACCTCTGGCTCGGCCACGATGGCCATCGTGCCGGTGGTGCTGTTCTTCCTGGTGCTGGCGTTTCGCAGTGTCAGACGGGCACGTCCTGCGTAGGGAACCAATCAAGGTGCGCCCGGTCCGAGGCAGGCCGATTACAGTGCTGATCGTGACCCGTTTCCAAGGTACCTCATGAGAAGGCCTGTCAAGATCGCCAATGTTTCCGGGTTCTTTGGTGATCGACCGTCGGCCATGCGGGAACAGCTCACCGGTGGGCACGTTGATGTTCTGACCGGGGATTACCTGGCCGAGTTGACGATGCTCATTCTTGCCAAAACCAGGCAGCGCCGGCCAGACGGAGGATACGCCAGGAGCTTCGTTTCCGATCTCGCCGGGGTTCTCGACCTCGTTATGGCCAATGGAGTGAAGGTGGTCGTCAACGCCGGAGGTCTCGACCCCGTCGGATGTGCCGAAGCGGTCCGCCGCGCAGCGAATGAACAAGGCTTGACCCCGGTGGTTGCGGCCATTACCGGGGACAATCTGCTCGACCGACTCCAAGACCTCAAAACCGCCGGGGAGTTGTTCAAGAACCTCCAGACTGGCCGTGAACCCGATCTTCCCTTTGTCACGGCTAATGCCTACCTCGGCGGTTGGGGTATCACCGAAGCGCTTAGAGGTGGAGCCGACATCGTCATTACGGGTCGAGTTACCGACGCGGCGCTGGTATCTGGCCCGGCGGCCTGGTGGCACGATTGGGATCGGCATGACTACGACCGATTGGCGGGATCGGTGGCGGCTGGCCACATCATCGAGTGTGGACTTCAGGCGACCGGAGGCAATTACTCGTTCTTCAACGAGCTCGACGACCTGGAGTACCCGGGCTTCCCCTGGGCTGAAATCGCCGACGACGGGAGCGCCGTGATCGGGAAACATCCCGGGACGGGCGGGGCGGTGAACCGGGAAACGGTTGTCAGTCAACTCCTGTACGAAATCGGTAGCCCCGCCTATCTCGGCCCCGACGTGATCGCTCGTTTTGACACCCTTGAGGTCGAGCAAGTCGACCTCGACCGGGTCCAGGTTGCGGGCGCTCGGGGAGAGGCCCCGCCGGAGACCCTCAAAGTGGCTGCATCGGTTCCTGGCGGCTACCGAAACGTGATGACGATTGGCATGACCGGTCTGAACCAGCCATCCAAGGCATCGTTGCTTCACGAACAGATTTGGCGCGCAATTCCTTTTGAACCGTCCGATTTCGATGATGTGGACGAGTCGGTGATCGGTTCTACCGTCGAGAATCCGGTGACCAATGCCCAGGCGGTGAGCTTCTGGCAACTCTCCGTTGCTTCCTCGGACGAGGACCGGGTTGGTCGGGCGTTCTCGAATGCGGCCATTCAGACGGTACTGGGGAGCATTCCCGGCATGTTCGGCCTCACGCCGCCAACCGGGGCAACCCCTTTTGCCCGGTACTGGCCCACCTCCGTCGACCGCAAACAGATTGTGCAAACGGTCGCCATCGGGGACCGAATCCTCGAAGTGAGCGAGACCGAACCGGTGAAAGGGGATACGATCGTCGTGCCCAGCCGACCAAGGGCCTGGCAGGGTGGCGGTAGCACCCAACCCCGCCCTCTCGGCACGGTGGTGGGCACCCGCTCCGGAGATAAAGGAGGATCCGCCAATCTCGGTGTATTCGCTCGGGGCGCCGACGCGTTCGACTGGCTGTCCGGGTTTCTGAGTACCGATCAGCTCAGGGAGCTACTTCCGGAACTAGATCGACTTGAGGTCGATCGTTATGAACTGGCGAACCTCTGGGCGATCAATTTCGTGATCCACGGACTCATGGGCGACGGAGTGAGTTCCTCGTTACGTCTTGACCCGCAGGCCAAGGGGCTCGGCGAGTATTTGCGGGCAAAGGTCGTGGATATCCCGATGTCATTGGCAGTGGGTTAACGTCGCCACCATCGTTTGGACTGCTTCGGACGGAGTTCCGCTTCAAGCTGTCTAGCCGTTTCGTCGAGGGCGTCCGCTTCCATGCTGCGGGCTTCAATGTCAAGCAGGAGCTGATCACGGATCTCCCGGCCTTCTTCGGACAGGTACCGATCGTCGATGCTGCCGACAAGCGACCGAGCGAGAGGAAGGTCAAACGCCGCGAGAGCATCTTCAGCTTCTTCGAGACGCCGAACGTGAGCTTCGATCTTTCTGGCGCGCCAGGAGATGGCTGCGGAGAGTTGAATGTCGGCCGCCTCCTGGAGTTCGATCGGCAAGACGGACAGCAAGGGAGCGGTCAGCGGATCGTCGGTGATTTCGAGGAGCGTCTCGAACTTGTGGTTACGAGCGGCCGCCTGGATGGCGTTACTCCGCCGGCGCGCCGCCGGTTCACACGCCAGGCGGGCCAGTGACAGGCGCTTGGCGGCGGACTCGTGATCTTCTTCGGGCAGCGTTTCGATGAGTATCTCAGCATCGGCAAAGCGGTACGCAGCCAGTAATTCATCCATCTGGTCGGTCATGAAGCGCATAAACTACCGTGTACACGCAGCTATTCCTCCGGAGCACGTCAAAACCCGATGACACAACCCGACTATGTCGAAGAGAACCGAAGAACCTGGAATGAGGACGCCCCCAACTGGGTGGCTGCCGGTGAGGCCTCCTGGGCAAGTGAAGTCCCGACCTGGGGTCAATGGGCCATACCGGATGATGAGGTCGGACTCCTGCCAGCCGACATGACCGAATTGACGGCCATCGAGCTTGGATGCGGGACCGGCTACGTGTCACGCTGGATGGAGCGAAGAGGGGCGTCGGTGGTAGCTATTGATGTGTCCGAGGGTCAGCTGGCCACGGCGAAGCGGTTGGGGGAGGAGCATGGATCGCGCATCGAGTGGCTGCATGGCAATGCCGAGACGGTTCCGTATCCGGACGGCTTTTTTGATTTCGCCGTCAGCGAATACGGCGCTGCCCTGTGGTGTGACCCGTACGCGTGGATCCCGGAGGCAGTTCGGTTGCTGAGGCCGGGAGGCCGACTGTCATTTCTCACCAATTCCCCGATTGTGACTTCCTGCTTCCCGATGGACGGGTCCGAAGCCGGTTTCAAACTCGTGCGACCATACTTTGGACAACACATGTTCGACTGGACAAGCGTCGAGATAGATCCAGGCGGAGTCGAGTTCAACCTGGCCATATCTGATTGGTTCTCGCTCTTTCGTCAGCATGGCTTGCAGGTCGTCGACTTCCTTGAGCTTCAGGCTCCCGAGAGCGCCACGGGGACGCCGTTTGTGGTGCCAGCCGATTGGGCCAAAAGCCACCCGTCCGAGATCGTCTGGAAACTCCGCAAGAAACCTTGACCGAACTACGACTCCAGGGCGGCGGCAAACTGGAGTCGAACCCGCTCAACGTGTTCGGCCAGGGACTCGACGGTCCAGTCGACGGTCGGGATCGGCTCAAGAACGTCAACGCGTACGGTGGCGGACCGCATGATGCGGCCTCCCCGGGGGAGTACGTCGAGGCTGTTGTGGATGACGATCGGGACAATCGGCACCCCGGCTTCCATGGCCAAATGAAATCCACCCTTTTTGAAAACCCCGAGGTGTGGAGTCACTTGTCGGGTTCCCTCCGGTGAGATCGCCACGCTGAGGCCCTCTCGGATGCGGGTGGCTGCCTCGTGGAGGGCATCGACAGCCGCGTCATGATCTGACCGGCTGATGAATATGACGTCACCGAACTCGAACACCTGCCCGACAAACGGCATGGCTTTCAGCTGCTCTTTGGCGACCGCCGTCACGTCGCGTCGCAGCAATTTCATGAGTAGGAGACCGTCGAAATTGCTCTGGTGGTTGAACATGAAGACGGCCGGGCGGTCTGACCACAGGTGCTCTTCGCCCCTGACGTCGAGGTTCACCCCGGCCAAAGCCACCGCCAGATCCCCCCAGGTCGAGGTCATCAGGTTGATCGCCTGCCGTCGATCACGGTTGAGGAGTCCGGCCGTCAGTCCGGCGGTTGCCGCAGTCAGGACGCTCGCTTGAGCCAGGATGGTGCGGACGATCTCGGCCTTGCCCTCCTCGTGCTCCATACGGTTCACGAAGGAGCGATCGATCTTCAGCGAGTCGAGGGGGAAGCTCTGCAGCGAGGCCAGGGAGGAGTAGCCCGTCCCGAAGTCATC
>CAJQPD010000286.1 GCA_905480085.1 uncultured Acidimicrobiia bacterium | reverse complement strand
CTGCTTGGACCGAATGGAGCCGGAAAGACGACTCTGCTCCGCATGATGACTGGCCTGGTCCGCCCTTCTGAGGGCCGCATCACCATCGAAGGCATCAACCCCCACGATGACTACCGGGCGCTAAACGCCGTAGGGTTCGTGGCTGAAGATGAGGCGGTCTACAAGCACCTCACTGCCCGCAAATTTGTCCGGTTCAACGCAGTTCTCGCCGGGGCTGCCGATCCCGATGGTGACACCGAACAAGTGATCGAATTGGTCGACCTGCAAGGTGCCGCCGACCGTCCGGTCGGAGGGTTCTCCAAAGGTATGCGGCAACGCACCAAGGTGGCGGCGGCGTTGGTCCATCGACCTCGTGTGCTGTTGCTCGACGAGCCGCTGAATGGAGCCGACCCGGTGCAGCGCTCCCACCTCATCGACCTCTTCAAGACCCTGGGCACTCGTGGCTACACCGTGATCGTCTCGTCACATGTGCTTCACGAGGTTGAGCGTATGGCAGATCGAATCATTGCCATTACCGACGGTCGATTGGCCGCCTCGGGAGATGTGCGGTCCCTGCGCGCCCTGATGACAGACATCCCTCAAACGATTCGGATCGACGCCGACAAACCGCGGATATTGGCAGCAGCCCTGATCAGCACGCCATACGCGTCCGGGGTCAAACTGGAGAGAGACACCATTCATGTTGAGGCGGCGGATCCAGCAGGCCTCGCCAGAGCCATCGCTCGGCTGGCCAAACAACACGACGTAATTGTGAGCCGGATACAGCCAGAGGACGAGTCCCTTGAGAGTGTGTTCAGCTACCTGGTGCACCGCCGATGACCAGGATCCTCAGGCCCGGAAAGGCCATTTTCCTCAACATCCTCAGGCGACTCATGCAGAGGCGCATCGCCATCCTCCTCGTGTTCGCCACTGCCGCCCACGCTCTGTTGATGCTGACCTTCGATCTGACCGAACGTAGCTTCTCTGAAGTAACCGTGGGGCTTTTCCTGGCCGTGGCCCTTCCGGTGACCGGCCTCATCACCGCCGGGGCGGCTCTCGGGGACGAACGAACCGAAAACACGATGCCGTATCTACTTGTCAAGCCAATCCCGCGTTGGTTGGTTGCGGTATCTTCCCTACTCGCATCGGTGGTCACGGTAATGGCCGTATCGACACCCGGAATTCTGCTCGCATGGTGGTTGGGGGCCAGGGCGACCGGCGACAATGGCATCGGTTGGCCAATGTTGGTTGCCATGGTCATCATCGCCGTCGGGTACTCGGCGGTGTTCGTGCCGATTGGCCTCATCGCACGCCGCTCGACCCTGATCGGCCTGGCGTACATCCTGATTTGGGAAGGGATCATCGCCCGGGTCGTCGCCGGAGTGGCAGCTTCATCCATCTGGAGAATCGGCCTGACCGCCTACGCCGACCTTGGCAGCGACCTGCCTCGAGACGTCGACGACCTGCTCGCCACGTTGGCACCGGGTACCGGTGGCGCCGTACTCAAAGTTCTGGTGCTGACGGCCATCTCCATTGCGGTTACGACCTGGCTGCTTCGTAAACAGGATATGGTCTGACCCCTTAACGAGTGATGGCCGCTCGGAGCGGCCATCACTCACCATTTGAACGACCGAGCTATGCGGGTGGGTAGACGCCCATCCCCTTCGCTTTGTCGGTCTGCCAGAAGATCGCGGAAATTTCGTCGATCAGAGCCACGAGCTTTTCTCCGTCGGCCGGGTCGACTGACTTCTTGGCAGCTCCTGCGGCCCGGATGGCCCGCCAGAAGAGATCATGAAGCTGAGGGAACTGCTCAACGTGCTCGGGACCGAAGAAGTCAGCCCACAGAACCATCAGGTCGTGTTTGCAAACCTCGGCACGCTCTTCTTTGATGGCGAGCGCCCTAGCCCGGAAAACCTCATCCGTGCTGTCCTGATATTTCTGAGCCGATTTGAGGACCGACAGTGCTTCGATCTTGGCCTGGGCCGGATCGTACACGCCGCAGAACAGATCACAATGGGCGTACGCCGTAGTGGCAGGTTTGAAGATTCTCATAAGTCCTCCGTCGTTTGGAATGTCGACTCCGACCCTACACCCCTGACGAACTAGCGTGAACAGTATGCTGAAACGGTTCACCATTGCCCACGCCTCGATGACGCCGTCGTTACTACCGGGCGACGCCATCATGGCATTTCGGACGACTCGACCCCCGGGCCGTGGCGCCATCATCGTGTTCGAAGCCGACAGCGGATTATTCGTCGTCAAGCGGGTTCTGGCTCTCGGCGGAGAAACCATCGGCGCCTCCGGCGGGGTCGTCTCGATCAACGGGGCGCCCCTCGACAGTTGGGCGGTGGGCCTCACCTCCCCTTTTGACACCACCATCGTGCCTGACGGGCACGTCTGGGTCATGGGCGACCGTCGTGAACTGTCAACCGAAGACAGCCGCACCCTGGGCCCGATTCCCGTGCCGACCTGGTGGAGGGCGACGTTCCGCTACCACCCGATCTCACGCCTGGCCTGGCTCCGGTAGGGAGTCAGTCAAACTTGCCCTGAGATCGGGCTTCGTGCCAACGGCGCCACGGCGGTCGGAGGCGCCATCATCAAAATGTAGGGCTCACTGCTTATTCGCCACTCAAGGCCGGCTCCCCCGCTCGACTTGATATAGCGTCAAGGTCAATAGCAAGATGAGCGGT
Source organism: uncultured Acidimicrobiia bacterium (assembly GCA_905480085.1). GTDB lineage: Bacteria > Actinomycetota > Acidimicrobiia > Spongiisociales > JAENVV01 > JAENVV01. Next base: position 2,586 of record CAJQPD010000286.1, on the reverse strand, counting down.
AAGATCGCTGAGGTCGGGAGCTTCGGTTTCCACCCCGCGGCGGTGGTTGAAAAGTCTCGAAAACACCCTTTTTTGGTTTTTCATGTGAGATGGTGTGTGTCGGTTGACGGGCACGCCGACATAGAGGCTGCCGATCGCAACCAAGTTATCCGTGGAGGACAGCAGATGAGACAGACCCGATGAATTGCGCCTGGTGCCAAAGCCAGATGGGTTATGTGCACGGACACGCCGCCTGTCTGGATGGATCCTGCCCGATGTTCGGCCTCAACCAGGCCGAATGCTGCGACGGAGAGACCGCGGCACTATGCCCGGCACCAAGCTCGCAAACCGCCGCCCGATCAAAGGCCGTTACCCGATGAAGCGCTTAATTTCTCTGTCTCTTGCCCTCAGCTTGCTCTTCGTGGCCTGCGGGTCGGACACCGAAGAAACGACCACCACATCGACCACCACGACGGTTATCGCTACGACGACCACGACAACCACCACTTCGACCACGACGACCACCACCACGCTTCCTCCTGGCCCAACTTCACCACTCACAGGTCTCGAAAGCGTCAACCCGGATCTGCTTGACCGGCGCGTGGTGGCAATCAAGATCGATAACCACGCCAATGCCAGACCTCAGTCGGGCCTCGAAACCGCAGCAGCCGTGTACGAACTCCCGGTCGAGGCAAGTTTGACCCGATTCATCGCTCTTTTCCACGACCAGGACAGCCCGTACGTTGGGCCCAATCGCTCTGGCCGCCCAACCGACCCAGCCCTGGTAGCACCGTTGGGAGCCACATTCGTGATCTCCGGTGCCCAGTCCTGGGTACAGGGGGTACTCAACACGTACGACGTCGACTGGCTCGGCGAGATCCGCGGCCCCTCATTCCGGATTTCGGGCCGGCGAGCGCCGCACAACCTCTACGTCAACACCGAGCTGGTCAGAACCGAGGCGGATCGCCGCGGGTTTGACGACCTTCCGCCCCCGGATATGTTCACCTGGGGGGAGTTTCCGCCAGACGCCGAAGCGGCTACCGAGCTGTTCTTCGACTGGTCCTCAAGCACTAAAGTTGCCTGGACCTGGAACGGATCTGGCTACGAGCGCAGTACCGGAGGAGCCACCCAGGACTGGGTTTCCCAGGACGGGGAAACCCGGCAACCGATCGAAATGGACACGCTGATTGTGCTGTACGCCCGCAAATACACGGCTTCCGGGTCAACTGGCTCGGCTGTCCCGGCCATGGAGACGGTGGGAACCGGCCTGGCTCAGGTTTTCGCGGGCGGAAAGGTCGTTCAAGGCACCTGGACCCGCGCTTCTGCCGACGAACTCTTCGTCTTGACCACCGAGGATGGCAACGTCCTTGAGGTCCCGCCGGGTCGGCCATGGATCAATATCTTCCCCGACAACCGAACGGTAACCTGGTGACCGCCCGATCCATAGCCGCCGACGTACTCGCCGGTTCGCCGGCCCGTCCGGCCATCGAGTCCGCTCTCGGCAAGGCTCACGCTGACGAGCTGAACGCGTTTATTTCGATCGACGATTCGGTGGTGGAGACGATCCCGGCGAGCGGTCCACTAGCCGGGGTCCCGATCGCCATCAAAGATATCATCCACCAGGCCGGCCACACAACCACCTGCGGTTCGTCGTTCTACCGGTATGAAGCCACCGAGTCGGCAACCGTCGTTCAGCGACTGGAAGCGGCCGGGGCGGTCATCATTGGCCGGACGGGCCTGCACGAGTTCGCGTTCGGCTTTTCGTCGGAGAACCCCTGGTACGGACCGGTGCTCAATCCTTGGAATACCAAGACCTCCCCGGGGGGATCTTCCGGCGGCAGCGCCGCCGCGGTCGCCGCCGGTATCGTCCCGATCTCGCTGGGAACCGACACCGGGGGCTCCGTCCGGGTTCCCGCCGCTTTGTGCGGCATCTACGGACTCAAATCGACCCACGGTCGCATCCCGATCACCGGGGTGTTTCCACTCATCGAGTCCCTCGATACTGTCGGCTCGTTCGCAACCAACATCGGCGATCTGGCCACTGCCTACCGGGTCCTGGCTGGCTATGACCCGCTCGATCCGTGGTCCGTGCCCGATTCGGCAGCGCTCACCAGGCCAGTCTCGCGGCTCGGTGGGCTGCGGGTTGGGGTCCCCCAACCCTGGGTCGAAACCGCGCCCATGGAAGATGAGGTTCGGCGTAGCTTCGAACATACCCTCGAATCGCTCGAACAGATTGGCGCTACGGTGATCGAGGTCCGGAACCCGTTCTTCTCGACGCCCGGGATGATTGGCCCAACGCTGGCAGCCGAGGTCAGCGTGCTCCACGGCGACTGGATGCGAGATCCTGACAAGGCCTATGGCGAGGACGTCGCGGAGCGGATCAACGCCGCCATGGAGACACCGCTGAGCGACATCGTCGCCGCCAACCGCTGGAGATCAGCTCTCACCAACACCTTCCTTGCCACGTTCGACCAGGTCGATGTCCTCGTCACCCCGACCGTCCCCGCCCGCACCAAGTACATCGGCGACGACATCATGCGTTTCGACGGGCAGGAACACTTCTACCGAATGGTATTTTCGTGGTTTTCGGCCCTCGTGAACCATGCG
>CAJQPD010000285.1 GCA_905480085.1 uncultured Acidimicrobiia bacterium | reverse complement strand
GTCGGGTTCCACCTGGTCGGGTTCCACCTGGTCAGGGTCCACCTGGTCAGGGAGTACCTGGTCTGATGCCTACTGGACCGGATCCACCTGGTCGGGCAGCACCTGGTCAGCCAGCAACTGGACCGGGAGTACGTGGAGCGGTTCCAACTGGACTGGTCTCACCTGGGATCACGGTAAACGGAACGTCCAGTAGACGTTCAGCAACCAACTTGGTGATGGGCGTGCAGTGGGAGCCCATCACCATCTTCTTTCACCGCCCGGCCGGGCCGATCAAGTCCCGGCCGGGATCACACCCAATCGGCCCGCTTCATAGTCGGCGTAGGCAGTGACGAGTTCAGCGTGAGTATTCATTACGAAGGGGCCGCTCCACGCCACCGGCTCACGAATCGGCCGGCCGCCCAGAATGAGTACATCCATCTCCGGGCTCCGGGTCTCCTGAATGGAGTCAGCGGTAACGACAATCGAGTCGCCCGGTCCGAACAGGGCTAGCTGACCACTGACAATCGGGCGACTCTCGATACCAACCGATCCCTTTCCGCCTAAGACGTAGGCGAGACCGTTGAAGTCCCGACGCCAGGGAAGCTCCAACCGGGAGCCGGGATGAAGGGTGCAGTGCGCCATCGTGATCGGAGTGTGGGTCGAGCCAGGGCCCTGGACCTCGCCAATGTCGCCGGCGATCAGCCTGATGATCGCTCCGCCATCTTGGGACGTCAGCAACGCAACGTCGCCACCTCGAAGATCTTGATAGCGCGGAGCAATGAACTTGTCTGCGGACGGCAGATTCACCCACAACTGGAATCCGTGAAACAGACCACCGGACATAACCAAATGCTCGGGTGGTGTCTCAATGTGAAGCAAGCCCGATCCGGCTGTCATCCACTGGGTGTCGCCGTTGGTGATGACTCCCCCACCGCCGTTGGTGTCCTGGTGTTCCATGATCCCATCGATCATGTAGGTGACCGTTTCAAACCCACGATGCGGATGCCAGGGTGTTCCTTTCGGCTCCCCCGGCGCATATTCGACTTCACCCATCTGATCGAGGTGAACGAACGGATCCAGATCGGCGAGGTCGACTCCTTCAAACGCCCGATGAACCGGGAACCCTTCCCCTTCAAAACCGCGCGGAGCCGTGGTGACAGACCGCACGGGACGAGGTATCGATTGGACCGGCAGGGTCTGCACCCTTGGAAGGGATAGAAGATCATCGACGGTGACGGCAGGCACGGAGGCTCCTAGGTGGTTGGTTCGTATCGGTCCAACCATAGAGGCCAACCGTTGTATTCCCCGACACCGGGCTTCTGAGCCCTGGACAGCCCTCGAATAGCCACCCAGCCCGTCTACGATCCAACCACCCCCACCAGGAGACCAGACGTGAAGCAGGCCTACATCGCAGTTTCGGCAGCTCTCGTACTGTCTTTGACTTTCGGGACCGTCCTCTTCGGGCGGGTCCGCCAGGCAGAAGCAAGAGTGGAGGAACTGTCCAATCAACTCACCGAGGTCGAATCAGGAGCTGCATTCGCACTAGCTCAGTTAAGTGTCTTCGAAGCCGCACTTGGTGACCTTGGCCCGGAGACCAGCACATCGCTGAACGATGCAATCAGCGGGCTCAACGCATTTGCCACCTCGACAATCACCATGGACATCAGATTCGACGAGTCAGTCCCGATCCGCACCGAGTTTCTGCTCCAACGTGACCTGATCGTTCCCATCAAAACGAATTTTCCGATCAATCAGACCATCGAGACGACGATCACGATCGATGGCCCGCTCGGAACCGCCATACCCCTGGACATTTCGGTACCGGTTGACATCGTCATCCCGGTGGATATCGAAGTTCCGATCGCGGTGAACGAAACGATCCCGATCGACACCGAGATCCCCATCTCGCTGGCCGTCCCGGTACAGATAGACGTCGCTGGTACCGAACTGGCGGTATTCGCCGAGTCACTCCGGGAAGGGCTCGAGGCGCTCCGTGACGCGCTCGCCCAATTAGGGGGCTAGCCGGCAGACCGAGCGGCCTATACGAATGCCACGTCCGCGGTGGCCGCAGTCACCACAAACACCCGGTCGTTGTTACATTTCGGGTCTGCCGGGAAGACAAAGAACGCCCTCCGATCGGGTGAATAGCCGGACGTATATCCAATCATGGTCTCTCCATCTTTGAAGTCGACCTTGATTTTCTTGCCGAGACCGAACCGATCTACGTCAGCTCGGCCACGCTCATCTGGATTGCCTTCAAAGCTGTTGACGAAAAAGACCCCCTTGAGATCGTCGACCTCAACGGCCGCTACGCCAGCTCGATCGATCGGCTGCAAATGAAATCGATCCCGGTTGGGGACGAAATCTGACGAGGTTCCCTTCAGGACCGTCCCATCCTGAAAACGAGCAACAATATGGTGTTTCATCGGTCTCTCCCATGAGCCTGCACCACCAAGCGTAGCGAAGAAAACCACCCCGGGCTGAGAACGGGAGACCACCTCCGAGAATTCCTGGCGGCCGGCGATCGGCAGCGGAAACGACCCGACTTCGCCCGGTAATCCGCCAGGACCTAGCATCGCCTGATGCTTCGCAACCCACGGCGCCCTTCGACAGAGGCAGACGATCGTCCCCGGATCGATCGACAAGGCCTTCAAGAGGTGGCCAGGCTCATGCGTTTCGTGCGCCCCTACCGCACGTATCTTCTAGTCGCGACGTTTGGGACGGTCGTGGCGAGCGGTCTCGGCCTCGTATTCCCACAGATCGTCGGGGATCTCGTTGATCAAGCCATCTCAAACGCGGCAGGCACCAGCCAACTCGACCGGGTTGCTCTCCTGCTCATCGGTGTGTTCGCCGCACAGGCAGCCTTCAACTTCCTCCGGTCGTACTACATAAATCTGACCGGCGAGGGCGTGGTAGCCGACCTGCGGCGGGCCGTGTACAGCAAAGTCATGACTCTCCCGGTCCGATTTTTCGACAGTCGAAAGACAGGTGAGATCACCTCACGGCTGACATCTGACGTGGCGGTCGTGCAGACAACCGTTTCACAATCCGTCGCCCAGACACTTGCCCAGGCTGTCACGCTCATCGGTGGCGTCGTCCTGATGATCGTCATGAGCATCTCCCTATCACTTGCCGTTCTATCGTTCTTGCCAATAGCCATCGTCGCCGCGGCGGTCTTCGGTAGACGTTTGCGCCGCATCTCGACGGACTTTCAGGACCGGGTCGCCGAAGCAAACAGCTACGCCGAAGAAGCCATCGCCGCCAATCGGGTCGTGAAGTGGTTTACCGCCGAACGGTTGGAGGCGGAGCGGTATGGGACCGCGGTCAATGAGTCGTACCTGGTGGCCAGGCGCCGAGCCAAGTTGCGAGCCATCTTCATTTCGATCGTCATATTTGTGGCTTTTGGAACCCTGGCAGTGGTCGTCTGGCTGGGCGGCCGGCAAGTCCTGGCCGGTCAACTTACTGGTGGCGAACTCATCAGTTTCTTGCTCTATACGCTGGCGGTGGCCGGCGCCATCGGAACGTTCGCCGGACTGTACAGCCAGCTCCAGGAAGCCCTCGGAGCCTCGCGTCGCATCTTCGACCTGCTGGAAGAGACCAACGAAATCGCCGAACCTGACAGTCCGGTGGCCATGCCGGCGGTGCTGGGAAAGGTCACCTTCGAAGACGTCAACTTCTCGTATACGGACCGCGATGTCACGGTCCTCAGGAACATCAATCTGGTCGTCGAACCAGGTGAGAGACTTGCCATCGTCGGACCAAGCGGGGCCGGAAAGTCGACCATCGTGCAGTTGGTCCCTCGCTTCTACGATCCGGCCTCCGGCCGGATCCTGATTGATGACGTCGATGTTCGCCAGATTGGCGTTCGAGAACTCCGTCAGCACATGGCAGCCGTCCCCCAGGAAACCCAGCTATTCAGCGGGACCATCGCCGAAAACCTCCGCATCGGGAATCCTGACGCGACCGATGGAGAGCTGATCGAAGCAGCGCGGGCGGCCCACGCCGACGAGTTCATTTCAGCCTTCCCGAACGGGTACCAGACAATCGTCGGTGAGCGGGGAGTGAAGCTTTCCGGCGGCCAACGGCAGCGAGTCGCGATTGCCAGAGCGCTCTTGAAGGACCCGCGCATTCTGATCCTCGACGAGGCCACCAGCTCACTCGACAGCGAGTCAGAGGGCCTGGTCCAGGATGCCCTTGAGGCACTCATGGTCGGGCGAACGACCCTCGTCATCGCTCATCGCCTCAGCACGATCCGCGATGCCGACCGCATCATCGTGATTGACGAAGGCCGGATCGTCGAGGAAGGGACCCATGATCGGCTACTGGCTTCCCGCGGCCTGTACGCCAGCCTTTACGCGGCCCAGTTTGACGAACCAACTGGGGCCCAGTTTGACGAACCAACTGGGGCCCAGTTTGACGAACCAACTGGGGCCCAGTTTGACGAACCAACCGGGACCCAGTTTGACGAACCAACCGGGACCCAGTTTGACGAACCAACCGGGGTCCAGTTCGGACTCGAATCGTCAGGCGATTCCAACGACCGGTAATCCAGCAGCCGACCAGGCACGAAAGCCACCGGCCAGATCCATGGGGTTGGAGAACCCGAGATCGAGGAGCGTTGCCGCAGCCCAGCTCGACGAGTAGCCGTCATTGCACACAATCACCAGCGGCGCATCCAGATCATTGATCTGGGGATCGGAGTTCTCAGCCACCGGATCAACCCTCCACAGGAGTACCGACAGCGGCACGTGAAAGGATCCCGCAATCGTTCCCTCACGAATACGATCACCCCCGCTTCGCGTGTCAAGAACCACCGCCCCCGAGGCCATCGCGTCTTGTAGTTCTAAGGGCGACAACCTGACGATACGAGACCGCGCATCAGCCAGTAACTGATTGACATCGTATCGTCCAGGCATCTGCCACCTAGTAGCGGTAGTGATCGGGTTTGTAGGGGCCTTCAACGGCAACGTCGAGGTAGGCGGCTTGCGCCTCGGTAAGGGTCGTCAGCTTGACTCCGAGGGCGTCGAGGTGGAGCCTAGCGACCTTCTCATCGAGGTGCTTGGGCAACGTTATGACGTCGATGTCCAGATCATTCCGGTGCAACTCCATCTGAGCCAGCACCTGGTTGGAGAAGCTGCATGACATCACAAAACTGGGATGTCCGGTGGCGTTACCAAGGTTCAGTAGCCGGCCTTCCGACAACAAGATAATCGAATGGCCATCAGGGAAGATGAGCTCATCCACCTGAGGTTTGATGGTCGTCCGGACAATGCCTGGTATCGAATAGAGTCCGGCGACATCGATCTCGTTATCGAAGTGACCGATGTTGCCCACAATCGCCTGATGCTTCATCTTCTTCATGTCTTCGGCCGTAATGATGTCGCGGTTGCCGGTAGTCGTGATGAAAATGTCGGCCCGCTCAATCACATCCTCGAGCAGCACGACCTCAAACCCTTCCATGGCGGCTTGCAGCGCACAGATGGGATCGATCTCGGTAATGACCACCCGGGCACCTTGACCCCGCAACGACTGCGCCGATCCTTTGCCGACATCACCAAATCCACAGACCACGGCCAACTTCCCACCCATCATCGTATCGGTGGCCCGGTTGATGCCGTCGATAAGTGAATGGCGGACCCCATACAAATTGTCGAACTTCGACTTGGTGACGGCATCGTTGACGTTGACAGCCGGGAACAAGAGGCTGCCGGCTTCCAACATCTGATACAGACGATGGACACCGGTAGTGGTCTCCTCCGAGACGCCCCGGATCCCGGCGGCGATCTCCGTCCAGAACTCCGGATCCTCGTCCAGGATGGCTCGCAACTGATCGAGGAAGATTCCCCATTCCTCCGAGTCGCCTTCTTCCGGTTTTGGCACTTCGCCGGCTTCCTGAAACTCAAGACCTTTGTGAACCATCATCGTGGCGTCACCGCCATCGTCAAGGATCAAGTTGGGGCCCTTACCGTCAGCCCAGCGGAACAGCTGGTAGGTGGCCCACCAGTATTCCTCAAGTGACTCACCCTTCCAGGCAAACACGGGGACCCCATTCGGTGAATCAGGGGTCCCGTCGCCTACCGCAATCGCCGCGGCGGCCTC
>CAJQPD010000284.1 GCA_905480085.1 uncultured Acidimicrobiia bacterium | reverse complement strand
CGTGTGGGTAAACTCGAACGGTAACCTGACCTTCGGGGCCGGGGATACCGACTTCAGCGAGAGCGTGGCCGATTTCCTCAACGGCGAGCCGCGGGTCGCTGCGCTGTTCGACGACCTGTCGCCGAACAATGGCGGCCTGGTCATTGTGGACACGGACGGATCGACCTTCTCGGTCACCTTCGACGGCGTGCCGGAGTTCTTCGCCACCGGCGCCAATACGTTCACCGTTCTGCTCAACGAGACGGGTGACGTGAGCGTGAGTTACGGGGCGATCTCGGCAATCGACGGCATCGCCGGCGTCACGGAGGGTGGCGGCGCCGCCGATCCGGGCCCGACGGACCTGTCGGCCGCGCCGAGCCTGTCGGCTGCCGGTACGACCTACGAACAGTTCAACTTCGGTAATCCGAACGACACGGCGTTCCTGCTGTTGCAGTACGCGGCTCCGTAGAACGTTCGTCATGCAATCCGGGGCTACTCGCCCCGAATAAGTGGAAAGGGCAGCTTCGGCTGCCCTTTCCTTGTCTTGCGGGAAAGCGCCGGCCTCGCGGCGGCGGACAAAACCAGGCGACCGGGTAGCGCCGCCGGACTTCGCCCGTACCGACATCCCGAACGGGGTGTCCCGGGGGAGGGGGCAATCAATCTCCGGGGCGTCCAGGTCGCCGGCCGCCCGGTGGGCGTTTACGGGAATATCGACAGGCGTTGCGGCAACCGCCAGCGTTCGTCCAATGACACCGGCGCCGACATCCACGTTCATGGGGAAGTGGCTATCCGGGTCGATTTGCGTCGCTCGGTCGATCCCGGGGGTAGCCCTCGGGTCGAGGCCCTGCCGCGGCGGCCAGCCGGGGATTGGTAAACCCGGTTGTCGCGAATTCCCGTCCAGGACGCCCCTGTGCCCCTGGAAAAAGCCCGACCTGAACGGACTCGATCAGCTCTCGCGGCCGAATCCCGGAATCCCGGACCTACGGCGAAACTCTCTCCGTGGTCGTTTCGTCGGCGAAGTCCTTCACCTCGATGACCACCTTGCCGTTGTCCTTCTTCGCCAGGACGCCGACCTCCTCGATCAGGTTGCCGCTGATGTCGTCGGCACTCATCACCCGCGTCGCGTCCCACTTCGTGCCGATCATGTTGATGTTCTTCAGCCACTTGCCGTTACTGACGCGTCGCGCCTGAACCTTGTTGCGCCCGGTCTCCTGGTCGGTCGCCAGGACGAGATAGGCCGGATCACTGGCCGTGCCGTCGCCGTTTGAGTCCTTCAGGATCGCCAGGTCACGCGCCACCGAGTTGGCGTCCAGGAAAGTGATGCTCGGTTGCAGGGAGCCATTGTTCAGCTTCCTCGCCTGGACGACGTTGGCCCCGTTTTGCGCCTTGTTGGCCAGCACGGCCAGCAGTGGCGGCTGCCCCGCACGATTTACGCCTTCCAGCGCCAGCGGTGTCCAGGTGCCGTTGAGGAAGTTCCAGTCGTCGACGAAACTGCCGTCGCTGAGTCGCCGGACCTGTACCCGGATCTGCTCCTGGGAGGTCCTTTCCGGATCGAGGCCGAGTACTGCGATGACCGTGTCATCGGTGACTCCGTCGCCGTTCAGATCGTCGACGACCGCGACGTCGATGACCTGCCATTTGGGGCCCAGAAAGGCGATCTTCTTGATTAGCGCGCCGTTCTTGGCCCGGCGCACCTCCACGGCGTGTTTGCTGCCATCGGTCTTGCTGGCGAGTACTGCGATCGACGGGTCGTTGGCGACGCCGTTGGCGTTGCTGTCGGCCACCGTCGCCGCCGCGATGCCAGTCCAGGCAGCGCCGAGATACTTCACAGTGCGAAGTTTGTTGCCGTTCGCGCCCGAGTAGTAGCTTACTTTCGGCTGGTTTTTGGAGGTCAGATAGGCCACGTCGGGTACGGCGTCGCCCGAGATATCGGCCACGCTGGCGATATCGATTTCAGTACTCGCGGATCCCACCAAAGTGATATCGGTGAAGACAAAGTTCTCGGCCTTAAGGGGGCCGTCATCCTTGAAGTCGATGAGCGGCAGGTTGTTGAAGGCGCCGCCGAAGTTCCAGATCTCCAGCTCGGCGATGGCATCCACGACTTCCATGCCGTCACCCAGCACCTTGCCGAAGACCGTGAATCCGCCGTTCTGGCTATCCAGGTTGTCCGAGTTGTCACCGAGGTTGATGAACCACTCACTGGTCGCGCTGTTCGGATCGCCGCCGAGTTTCGCCATGGCGATGGTGCCGCGGACATTGGACAGCTTGAATTCGTTCTGAACCGGGGGATCTTCCGGAACGTCGCCGACAACGCCGTCCACCCACGTGAACCCACCGCCCTGAATGACGAAGCCGCGGGACCTGCGATGAACGAAGGAATTGGCAAAATCCCCGTCCTTCACGTAGTTCAGAAAGTTCTCCACCGTCAGCGGGGCGTCTTCTTCGAACATCTCGACGTCGAAGCTGCCCAGGGGCGTCTCGAAACGCACGACACTGGCCAGCGCGGTGGCGGGCATGGCCAGGCTTAGGCACAACAGCGGAAGAAGGACCCGGAACGTTCCGGTACAGGCGGCTTTCAGCCTCCGGAGAGACGTCTCGAACGGGAGACCGTTCCGGCCATATGTTGGCTCGGAAAGCGTAGCGAACTCTGTCGATTTCTGGGTCTTAAACATCAAGAAATACACTCGTATTTGTTAGAGAACCTGCAACAAGCCCAAAACCAGGGCGACTCATTGCGGGTTCGAATCTGGTTTCAACTACCGCCCCGTCGTCAGCCACCGACGTCCTCGTGAGACGATGGCTCACTGGTCTCTGCCACTGCAGAGCCATCCTCCGGTTGTGTACCAGCCGGGCTATCCGGCCCGACAGACACGCCGGTCATCCCCGGCCACCGAACCTGATGATCAGTGCGCATGCCCGGTTTAGTAGACAGGCGCGGCGTCAAAGGTTTCCCTGGAAGACGATGCCAGCTGCATCGATTCGTTTTTCTTTTCAGCGCAGTAGCATCGACGCGCCGAGTAAACCGCTGATTTTCCCCCGACGTGGCTGTTTCGTCATGGTGTGGGGGACTATGTAAACCCGCCTGGCGGCCGCAGGCCGGTGGTCGCGAGACCGGCGCTGCTCCTCCGAGCCCTTGCGCTGACGGGGCTGACGGCAAGGCTTGCGCATGGGGGCGAAGCGGACCGGGCT
>CAJQPD010000283.1 GCA_905480085.1 uncultured Acidimicrobiia bacterium | reverse complement strand
CTCCGGAACGAATGCCTGGTGATAGTCACCGAATGGGTAGCGAATGTCGAACAGCCGATGGTATTCGTCGAAGCACTGTCGGGTGATCGTGAGAATCTCGTCTGCTTCGCGCTCGAGATGTTCCGCCAACGAAGCGCGGCACTCCAATCCCAATCGGATCCCGTCATGCTCGCTTGCGACCGTGAAATACGGCCCGGCTACGAGCGTGACGAAGTACGTCGACAAGGGCTGTGTTGTGGCCAATTCCCACACGCCGGGTTCAACCTCTTCGGCCCGTCCGTTGCCCACCACGATCCAATCGAGGGGGGTCCGCACATGCAGCGTGAAGGGTGCCTTGAGGTCGGGTTGATCGAAGCACGCGAAGATGTTTGGCGCCGCGTCGAGAAACGACATGGCGTAGGTGTACTGACGGCCGTCAGCGGGATCGATGGCCCGATGCATGCCTTCTCCGTCGGTGCGGTATGCCATGACGGCCTCGATGACGAGTTCCTGTTCGCCGGAAATACCCGTGATGGGTAGGCGGCCATCGACCAATTCGTCGACATCGAGGGCGCTTCCATTGAGCCTGGCGCTCACCAGCTGTTTTGGTTTCACATCGACGAACGTATCGCCGGTCTGGCGCGCCATGAACTTGATTTTGGTTGACGACGTAAATGTTTTGTCATCGCCGGCCAGGTCGAGCGTCACGTCGTACGAAGTAACCGCCAATAGATCTGCTCGCTGGCGAGATTCGTCGAGGCGGAGACTTCTCATATGATGAATCTACGCGATCAGCGCAGCGAGGACCGTCTGGACTCGCAAGGCGTTAGGCCGGATTGTCATCGGACGACTCGAACAATCGACGATTAGGCCCCAGGTTCTCACCACTGTCCTTGTAATGTCGGCTGTGGAGGTGTTGATGCGAACGGCAACGGTGGACATGGTCGAGGGTGGCACCGAACCAGGTTGGGAGTTGGTCGCGGATGCCTTCCGTGCCAACTTCCAAGCCGGGACCGAAGTTGGCGCAGCCTGCTCCGTGTATCACCGGGGGGTCAAGGTCGTTGATCTGTGGGGCGGATTCCGAGACCCGGCAACCTCGGCGCGGTGGAAAGAAGACACCCTCGTGTTGGTGTTCTCCACGACGAAAGGGATGTCGTCGTTGGCCGTGGCTGTCGCCCACAGCCAGGGATTGTTCGACTACGACGATAAGGTGGCTGTCTACTGGCCCGAATTCGCTCAAGGCGGCAAGGCCGACGTGACCGTGCGGCAGTTGTTCTCGCATCAGGCCGGTCTCTGTGCGATTGATGAACCGATGGACCTGGACCTCCTCGCTGATCCTGACCTGGTTGCGGCCGCAATCGCCAAACAGGTACCTGCTTGGGAACCAGGCACCAAACACGGGTACCACGGCCTGAGCCTGGGCTGGTATGAATCCGAGATCGTACGGCGCGTCGATCCCCAACACCGGACCATTGGACGATTCTTCGCCGACGAGGTGGCGGGCCCGCTTGACCTTGAGTTCTACATCGGTCTACCTGATGACGTGCCAGACGATCGAATAGCCGTGATGCAAGGCCAGTGGTATCGCACGATGATGCTGGCCAACTTGAACAAGTTGCCATTCAAGTTCGTCAAAGGTTTTCTGAACCCGAAGTCGATTACGGCCCGGACGTTCGCCAACCCGAAGATCCTGGGGATGCCCATCAGGTACAACGACCGTGAGATGCGGCGCATCGAGCTGCCTGCCTCGAATGGAATTGGGCAGGTCCGGTCCATCGCCAAAGCCTATGGCGAGTTCGCCACGGGAGGGAAAGCCCTCGGTATCGACGCCGTAACCATGCATGCCCTGACCGATGCGGCTACTCCGCCATCGGACGGGACTTATGACCTGGTTCTGCACGACCACACGGTGTTTTCGCTCGGCTTCCTCAAACCATGGGAGCATTTGCAGTTCGGTTCAGAGCATGCGTTCGGGACGCCTGGAGCGGGCGGTTCGTTTGGCTTTGCCGATCCGGAATTAGGACTCGGATTCGCCTACGGCATGAATCGAATGGACTATTACCTCTACGACGATCCCCGGGAAAAGAGGCTCCGGGAAGCTGCGGTTGGCTGTGCGAAAGCGATCGGTTAGACAATGACGATGATGCGAGCGGCGTTCTATCGGATGTTTGGTGAAGCGGCTGAGGTGCTCGAAGTCGGGGAGGTCGACAAGCCCGTCCCGGCCGAGGGCGAGGTGCTCGTTCGGGTGGTCGTGTCGGGAGTCAATCCCACCGATTGGAAGGCCCGTCGGGGGAGTCGACCGATGGTGTTCCCGTTTGTGATCCCCAACCAGGACGGTGCCGGGGTGATCGAAGCCGTCGGTCCGGGAATCGACGAGGCCCGGATCGGGCAGAACGTGTGGATCTACTTCGCGGCGAGTGGCCGTCCATTTGGAACGGCTGCTGAGTACACGGTCGTGCCAGAGGTACGGGCAGTCGCCCTACCCGATGGTGTCTCGATGGACCTGGGTGCCAGCATGGGCGTCCCGGCGTTGACTGCTCACCGGGCGCTCTATTGGGATGGTCCGATCGACGGGCAGACGATCCTGGTCGCCGGAGGCGCCGGAGCGGTCGGTCACTACGCCATCGAATTGGCCAAGGATGGCGGCGCTCGACAGGTCATCACCACCGTCAGCAGTCCGGACAAAGCGGCGCTCGCTGAGGCGGCCGGGGCGGACGTGGTCGTCAACTACAAGGAGTCTGATGGTGCTGCGGCGATACTGGCGGCTGCCCCGGGTGGCGTTGATCGGATCGTGGAAGTCGCGCTAGGAGAGAACATGGAACTCGATGCGGCGGTGCTCGCCCCGCACGGCGCCATCGTGACCTACGCCAGGACCGCCCACGATCCTGTAGTCAACGTGATCAAGCACATGATGGGTAACCAGACACTGCGCTTCATGATGCTCTACGACGCCGGTGATGGCGCTCTTGCTGACGGTATAGCTACCGTCACGGACTGCCTTGAGCGAGGCGTACTGACTGAGCTTCCTGCTCACCGTTTCGACCTATCGGAGATCGTGGCCGCCCATGAAGCCTGCGAAGCGCGGGTTGTCGGCAAGGTACTGATTGATATCTAGACGCCGTGCCATCGGCACCTGCGTGACGCTAGGCCAGAGCGTTTTCGATGGCGACCATGGCCGCTTTCATGCCGCCCCGGTCGGTACCCGTCAATGGCGTTCCGGATTCCAGTTTCCGTTCGAGTTTCTCAATCAGAACCATGACCCGGCTGTCCCGGTGCAACGGCCCGGCGTGGCGACCGACCTCAACGAGCGTCTTGAGGCTCGCGGTCTCGTCGGTTCCTTGCTCGTGGTAGACGGGGGCGGGGCCATCGGCCAGGGTGCACAACAAGTCAGTCAGGTGATCGGCCAGGCCCACCATCTTGAGATAGTCGAGTTTCTCCGGTGTGTCTTGGGGCGTGTGATAGTGCCGATCTCGTCGGGCCGTGTAGAACAGGTAAGGGATACCGACTCGTTCGAAGGCGTAATGATCTGAGGAGGACTCGATGATGCCGGTATCTATCCGTCGGGCGACCACCTGTCCCTGCTGCGACGCTCCATCGACCACTCCACCCAAACCGGAGCGTTCTGCACCCGTAACGAAGACGGTTTGACGCACCTTCTCCGGGAGGGTTGCAGGTCCGAGCGCATGACCTATCAAGTCGACGCAGACCATGGCGTCGAGCCGGTTCAGGTCGATGGTCGGGCGATCCACCCAGTGCCAGGATCCCATGTCGTCGGTATAGAAGTACGGGGGTTCCTCGGCGTCGAACGAACAGATGATGACGGTTCGCCCCAGATCATCTCGTTCGGTCAGTTGGCGGGCAACGTCGAGGAGAACAGCCACCCCCGAAGCGTTGTCGTCTGCGCCGGGATGAACCTCACCGAAGTTCACACCGAGGTGGTCGTAATGGGCGCCGATCAGCAGATATTTGTCGGCGTTTGGCCCGTGACCGGGTATTGAGCCGAGCAGGTTCGCACCACCAATCGCCTCGATGGCGTGTTCATATGTGCCGTTGTCGCCGAGCGGTTCCAAAGCGAGGTCGCTGAAAGCGGCCCGGACATACTCGCGAGCCAGTCGTCCGCCTTCGGTTCCCGGCGCCCGGCCGGTCAACTCGTCCGAAGCAAGGTACTCCACCCGTCGAGCCATCAGCTCAGCCCGGTCGTTCATCTGCATGCGATCCCCTTGGTCACTCTCTGTGGTGAGCATACGGGGTTGCTGTGACGGAAACTCGACTGGCGACGGTTTGATCAGACCTCGGAGGTGTCGCCGACGACGTGCCGTGGCGGCCGACTCGAAGCGCGAGAACCGGGTCGACCAAGTTGCCGAAGAGATCCTGAGGGCCGCGTCCGGTGTTGTAGATGCCCCCCAGACTCAGGGATACGCACCACTTATGAGGAGCCAGGTTTCGCCCTTGCCCTTGCCCTTCACGCTGATGGTGCCGCGGGCTCGAACGGGTATTCGTTGGCGGCGAGCAGACCGTTGGTGATGGCCCGATCGGGTGACCTATTCGACTGGCGTAAGCGGTTCGCCCCGGAGGAATCGGGCGATGACCTCGTCGGCTTTGTCGCCGTCGAATACGACATAGGAAACGCCTCCCTCGTTGGAGAAGACGACCGGGACCGTAGTGGCGTCAACGTCGGCCTTCCACATGCCGAAGGCGGCGGTGAGAACGCCGACCGGGCCAAGCCCTTTGTCGATCCGGGTGGAGACTCCCAGCTTGCTGAGGAACAGGGGCATGCGGGCTACTCCCTGCAAAGACGCGGCCCGATGCAGCATGGCTTCCAGAGCTTGCTGCTGGCGGCCGGTTCGTCCAATGTCGTCGGCGTCGACCGATACCCACTTGCCGTTGATGTTCTCCTGGTAGGAACGGGACCGGGAGAAGGCCAGCGCGGTGGCTCCATCGATGTGGGTGGTTCCGGCGGCGACCTCAAGTCCCGACTTGGTATCGCGTGCTGCATTTGGGAAGGCAATATCGATCCCACCCAGGGCGTCGACGAGTGCGGCAAACCCGGCAAAGTCGATCTCGACGACATGGTGGATCGGGATGCCGGTGGCAGCCGAAGCGGTATCTGCCAACAAGGCTGCCCCGCCAAATGCGTACGCGGCGTTGATCTTGTTGGTCCCATGCCCTTCGACCGTGACCTTCAGGTCGCGCGGCAAGCTCAGCAGTTGGAGAGTTCCGCCGCTCGGACGGGCCAGGATGATGACATCAGACCGTTCACCGCCGAAGTCGCCAAAGCTGCCGGCGAGCCCGTCGGGCAGGTCGGCACGGCTGTCGCTGCCAATGAGGAGGAACGTCTGGGTGACAAAGCCGGCGGCGAGGTCCGGTTCGGGCTCCACATGGGGGATTTGGGCCAACCCCCAGTAGAGAGCGCCCAGGGTGACGACGAGCAGAACGACGATGAGTTTGAACAAGAACCGGAACGGGCGCCGCTTGCGCTCCGGGACCGGGGGCGGTTCGGTGGGATCGATAACGGTGGTTTCATCCATGCGGGAGCCATTCGAAGAGAGTGGGGAGGTTTAGCCCGGAATGGGCTGATGGCATCATATCGAGTATTGTCTCCAGAAATTCTTCTTGGGAAGCTTCGGAGAGTGCGCTGTGGTGTCTAAGTTCCGTGGGAAGGGATATTAGTGAAGAGGTAAAGAAGAAAACGGAAGGAGGCGCAGAAATGGGTAGGAAACTGGTCGGCTTGGCGCAACAGCTATGCTCCGTACCGATTGTTCAACAGCATCCTTTGGTACGAGCTGCCACCACGAGATATCTAGGCGTGTTCGCCCAAGTGTGGAACATTCATGCATCCGATTCGGTGCTTGATCTTTTGTCTTTCTTAAAGGACTATATAGAAAGTGGAGGGGGGAAGGTAGGAGGCAAAGCGACCCGTCAAGTCCTGATCGGTTGCGCGAAAAGCCTTGTTCAGAGCGCTGTAGCATTCAGTCGCACAACTTCCCCAGATGAGCCCAATGTTGTGTCAGTAGCTCTTAGCGCCATCATGGGCGCAGTAATAAGCGATGGGGATGAAACGGCAATGAGAGAAGTTGCGGAAGGAAGCACTCGATTTTGCATCATGATACGCGACGAGACATT
>CAJQPD010000282.1 GCA_905480085.1 uncultured Acidimicrobiia bacterium | reverse complement strand
CGGATCGGCCTCGTCGATGACGATTTTTACAGTCGCCACGAAGGTACTGCCGACTCCCACTTCGCTGGTGAGGTTCAATTCCCCGCCCATCATTTCGGTCAGTCTCTTTGAAATCGTTAACCCAAGACCTGATCCACCGTGGGTTCGAGCGGTCGAGTTGTCAGCCTGGGTGAACGATTCGAAGATTGCCGCCTGACGCTCGACCGGGATCCCCGAACCGGTGTCCGTCACTTCTATCGCCAAAAGTTCGGCCTCGTTGAGCGAGGCCCGCACCGTGATGCCACCATTCTCGGTGAATTTCGTGGCGTTGCTGATGAGGTTCGCAACCACCTGTCGTATGCGTCCAGGGTCGCCAATCAGACGATCCGGGAGTTTGTCATCGAAGTCGAGGGTTAGCCATAGATCTCGCTCGTTGAGTTGAGTCGAGAAGCCAGCCACAATGTCAGACAATGTGGCGCGGACCGAGTAGGGAATCTCCTCGATCGTGAGCCGACCTGCCTCAAGTTTCGACATGTCGAGCAGGTCATTCACCAGGGTCAGCAAACCGTCTCCGGCTTCGCTGATGATCTCCATGTATTCGGCCTGTTCCGGCGTCAGACGGGTCTCTCGCACGAGCTGGGTCATACCGATGACAGCAGAAAGTTGGGTCCGGATCTCGTGTGACGTGTGCGCGAGAATCTCGGACTTGCGAATACTGTCCCGTTCGGCTTCCTCAAGGCGTTTCCGCAGGTCGTCGCCTGACGTCATAAATCCCTCTATCGCGATCGCGACACCCTACCGTCCAGCCCTGCGCTTTCAGGGTAAACAGCACTCATCGACATTTATGAGTCAAAGAGGTGTTCTATTGATATCGGAAGCTCAATGCCATCCTTAAGACGTTCGTCGGGTACCGGTTCGCCGAAGGTAGTCCTTACCGGGACTACCCCGGCCCAGACGTCGAAGTCATAGTCTTCTTCGTCGTCAACCGGGGGGCCGGTTCGCACCTTGGCCGAGGACCGAGAAAGGGACAGTCGAAGCACTGAAGTGCCGCGTATTTCTTTCTCGGTTGTCGGACGCAGTTCGGCCTGGCGCCCCGGGACAATCTTGTCAGCGAACAGATCGAGGGCGGAAGCCTTGGCTGCAGGGTCTTCGACTGATTCGGCGACTCCAATCACTACCACTGATCGGTAATTCATTGAATGGTGGAATGCTGACCGTGCCAGTACCAGACCATCGACGATGGTGACCGTTGCGCAGATTTCAATTTGCTCAGCGGCCCGTCGCAACACCCCGGCGGCCGGGGCACCGTGAAGGAGAAGATCGTTCCCGTCGACCGCATAGAACATCGGGATCACAATTGGCAGGCCGTCACGAATGGTGCCGACGTGGGCAAGGGTGCCCTCGGCGAGAATCGCTTTGACGGCTTGGAGTTCGTAGCGAGCTCGATCCGGCAGGCGCCGGACCCTGAGCTGGTCGTCAGGCTGATTGGTCATACCGGGAGAGCCTACAAGCCTGGCTAGAGCCGGCTTACCCGGCGCCGGGCGCTTCTGCGGGTCCCAGCGCCCGAATACGGGCGTACGAACCCCGGGTTCAACCCTGGGTTCGAGAGTTGGTCTCCGCGCCGAGCCACGCCGGGCCCGGTCAACCGCGACGTGACGCTCGTAGGTGAGCCGTAGCCTTCTCGTCGACGACTCCGTCGACGATGACGACGCCGTAGGTCTCTTGAGCCGACTCGACAGTGATGTAATCGCCGGCCACATCGTCCGCCACCGCCGCCAAATCGCGGTCGTATGGATCGCCGTGGCCGCCTCCCCCCGGCAGGCCAAGATAGAACGAGTCGCCCGGGGGGATGGACTGTTGGCCCTTGCCGCGCAAGACCGTCCCCGATCCCAACTCCACCCTGGTTGGGAGGCCCGCTCCGCCGCCGTTGCGTCCCAAAGCCGGGTTGTTCACCTTTTCGTATTGGGCAAGCACGTCGAAGGGCATTCCGTCGATCCCCATGACCTCAATGTCTTGGCCAAGGCCACCGCGGAACTTGCCTGCCCCGCCTGAGTCGCGTCGCAGTTCTTTGCGAAGGAAGACCACGGGGGCAATCGCTTCGGTTGCCTCGACCGGGACGCCTCGGACGCCGTTGGGAAAGCCCGTTGCGCTCAGTCCATCTTTGGTAGGACGAGCGCCCATGCCACCGTTGTTGAAGTGCATCATCTCGAACTCGACAATCGTGCCCTCATACTCGCCGGCCACCGACGAGCCCCCCCGAAGCTGCAGATTGGCCAGAGCACTCGAACTCTCGGCAAGCGTCCCGCCCGGAAGCACCGGATGCAGGGCCCCGAGAACCGTATCCGGAAGGAGGTGTCCGATGATGTGGCGTAACGCCACCGGAGCGGGACGTTGCACATTGAGGATGCAATCCTCGGGTGCAATGACCTGGAGAGGTTCCATCGACCCGGCGTTGTTCGGAATATCGGGCGCCACCGCACATTTGATTCCGTACGTGGTGTAGGCCTTCGTGTAATTGAGAACGACATTGATCCCGTAGGTGCTCGGCTTCGACGTGCCGGCATAGTCGACGAGAATGGTGTCATCTGAGACGGTCACCGCGGCCTGGAGGGTGATCGGATGCTCATAGCCGTCCATCGTGACGCTGTTGTGATAGGTGCCGTTGGGCAGTTCGGCGATCCGCTTGATGGTCGCGGCTCGTGAGCTGTCGATGATGAAGTCGGCGAGGTCCCCCAGGTCGTCGATACCGAACTCAATCATCATGTCGACCATGCGCTGGGCTCCGACCTCGTTACCGCCGGCAAACGCGAAGATATCGCCAACGACCTGGTTGGCCTCGCGGACATTCATTCGGATGATCTCGATGAGTGTCTCATTGAGTTCCCCGGCCCGATACAGGTGAAGAATCGGAATGTCCAGGCCTTCTTCGTAGATCTGACGGCTGTCCGGCGTGAATCCTCGGCCGCCGATATCGACCACATGGCACGTGTTGGCGACCAGTCCCACGGCCCGACCCTCGAAAAAGAACGGCGTAACGATCGTCACATCATTGTGATGACCTGAAGCCAGCCAGGGATCGTTGGTGATGAGTACGTCACCGCGAACCATCGTGTCGATGGGATGCTTGGCGAGAAAGTGTTTGACACATTCGGCAACCGAGTTGATGTGACCTGGCGTGCCAGTGATTGCCTGAGCGAGCATCCTTCCCTGACGATCGAAGACGGCGGCGGCCAGATCTCCGGCCTCTCGAACCGACGTCGAGAACGCCGTACGAATGAGCGCCTGGGCTTCTTCCTCGACAACGGCAATGAGCCGGTTCCACATGACGTTGTTGTGGATTCGGGTAAGGGCCTCACTCATCGACGGCCTCCATGACGATGTGACCGCCCGCTGAGATCGTGGCGTGGAATGAACTGGTGACCAGCGTCGCGGTGTTGGCCTCGACGATGATGGCTGGACCCGGCACAGAATCGCCCGGGGCCAGCTCCGACCTGGCGTAGAGGTCCGCCTGCACGAGCTGCCCACTGTCGGCGTCCATCACGGCCCGGGAACCGGTCGGGCGGGGTACCCTTTTCGAGTCCGGTACCGATTCGAGCGTCGAGTGCGCCGGGGTCGGGCTTGCCACTGTGAGCACCCAGCTCAAGATTTCAACGTCGACACCCGGGATGGCCCGACCGTACAGTTGCTCGTATTCCCGCTCGTAGGCGGCCAGGAACCGGGCGGGCGACGACTCGTCGATGACTGCTACGTCAATCGTGATCGGCAATTCGACTCCTACCTCATGACCCTGCCC